>JAUWGF010000006.1:0-23151 GCA_030606515.1 Deltaproteobacteria bacterium
ACGCAGATACCGCATAAGGTGCAGGCATCCTGATCAACAACGGCCACCTCGTCTTCTACAAAAATAGCCTCAAAAGTGCATGACTCTTCACATTCACCACATCCGGTGCACTTTTCTATATCAACCTTAAGCATTACAGAATTCCCGCTTCTTTGAATCTGGAAATCAGTGCTTCCACCTGTTCCTCTGCTGAACCCTCAAGCATCTCTCGCCGGGCCTCAAAAGTGGGAACCGATGTAGATACGACCTGAGTCGCGGAGCCTGCCAGCCCGACCATACCAGGCTCTGCTCCGAGTTCCCGGGCGCCCCATACGGGGATCTCAGCCTTCCTGGCCCGCATCTTCCCTTTGAGGGAAGGAAGCCTTGGTGTGTTGAGAGAGGCAAGTACTGTCAGGAGGGCAGGCATCTCAAGTTCAAGCATATCATAGCCATCTTCATTGACCCGCCTGAGATGCATTGTCTTTCCATCATCCAGGACACTGAACGCGTTTACGCATGTCACATAAGGAATGCCGAGCCGGACAGCCAGTCCTGGGCCTACCTGGGCCGTGTCACCGTCTATGGCCTGTTTGCCGCAAAGCACAAGGTCAACAGGCCCCAGCTTCTCTATTGCCTTTGCCAGTGTATAGGTGGTGGCCAGGGTATCTGCCCCGGCAAAGGCACGGTCTGACAGAAGGATTCCCTTATCCGCTCCGAGGGACAGGGCTTCTTTCAGGGCATTTTCCGCCTGTGGCGGCCCCATACTCAGTACAGTGACCTCTCCGCCGTAAGTATCTTTCAGCTGAAAACCGGCCTCAAGGGCATGGAAGTCAAAAGGATTTATAACAGCCTCTACCCCTTCCCGTACCAGGGTGCCCTTTTCCGTATCAAAACGCACGGTCTTTGCATCCGGAACCTGTTTTATGCAGACCACTATGTTCATAGCTAAAATGTGAAACTGGAAATTTGAAATTTGAAATTAGGTAACGCACCTACATCTTAGTATTTTTCCCCAATTTCAAATTTCAAATTTCACTGTCAAATTATTTTTTCGCGTACTCCTTATTTAACGCTTGGCCGATAACGTTGCGCAGGATCTGGTTTGTGCCCTCATATATCTGGAGGATTTTTGCATCCCGCATCATTTTTTCAACCGGATAGGACTTCATGTATCCATAACCGCCCAGGATTTGGACCGCATCGGTGGTTACCTGCATGGCCATATCAGTGGCAAAAAGCTTTGCCATTGCAGACATTTTGGCAGTGTCCTTTGTTCCCTCGTCTATGGTCCGGGCTACTGAATACACAAGGGCCCTTGAGGCCTCTATCTTTGTGGCCATATCCGCCAGCATATGCTGTAAGGCCTGAAAGGAGATTATCGGCTGGCCGAACTGTATTCTCTGCCTTGCATATTTGACCGCTTCATCCAGGGCCGCCTGGCCAAGTCCGACTGCTATGGCCCCTATTCCGGGTCTGGCTATGTCCAGAGTCCTCATGGCCATTATGAAGCCCTGGCCCTTCCTTCCAAGAATACGGTCCTTTGGAATGCGGCACTCATTCATTATGAGTTCCCTGGTTGATGAGGCATTCAGCCCCATCTTTCGTTCTTTTTTCCCAAAGCTGAACCCTGGATCACCCTTCTCAACAATAAAGGATGTAGCACCCCTTGCACCTTTGTTCTTGTCGGTCATGGCCACGATGGTATATATTTCTGCTTCACCGCCGCTGGTTATCCACTGTTTGGTGCCGTTTAAAACCCAGTGATCTCCATCTTCCACTGCTGTAGTCTGGATCCCTGCGGCATCACTTCCGGCATTGGCTTCGGTAAGCCCGAAGGCTACAAGGCGCTTGCCTGCGGCAATATCCGGGAGATAGCGGGCCTTTTGTTCATCAGAACCAAAAAGCATAATAGGATAACCTCCCAGCGCGCTGGCGGCAAAAGTCGTAGTAACAGCGATGCAACCATAGGCAAGCTGCTCCAGCGCCAGGCAGTTTTCAAAACAGCCTTTTGCAAAGCCACCATATTCTTCAGGGACATAAAGCCCGAAAAGATCCGCCCGGGCCATATCCTTCATGATATCCCAAGGGAATTCCTCATACTCATCGAGTTTTGCTCTTACAGGAATGATCTTTTCCACGGCTATCTGACGTGCCAGATCCACGATCATCTGTTGCTCTTCTGTCAAGAAATAATTGACTTGTGCCATATAGAAATCCTTTCTCTCCACTTAGTACCCATATTACCAGCACATGGCCACAGATCCCCATGTAAAACCCCCTCCGAAAGCAACCATTAAAATACGGAGGCCCGGGGTCAACAGTCCTGTTCGATTAGCTTCATCCAGGGCAATGGGTATACTCGCCGCCGAGGTATTACCATACTTGTGAATATTGATAAAGATTTTCTCCTTAGGAAGCCCCAACTTCTCTCCCAGAAAATTAATGATTCGTATGTTGGCCTGATGAGAAAACAAAAGGTCTACATCATCTCCATTCCATCCATTTGTCTCCAGGGCCTCCCAGGCCGCAGACTCCATTGCTTTGACAGCATGTTTGAATACCTCTCTACCCTGCATCTGAATATACTGCCATCCCTTTTCAAGATTTTCATGACTCACCGGGAAAGCTGTTCCAAGGCCCCTTATGATAAGAAGCTCTCCTAATGAACCATCTGAATGGAGGTGGGTAGAGAGAATGCCCCGGTCCTCTCTGGTACCGGTAATCACAGCAGCCCCTGCTCCGTCACCGAAGAGCACGCACGTATTCCGGTCTTCCCAATTTGTAACCCGGGAGAGCACCTCGCTCCCAATCACAAGGATCTTCATCCTGCTGGAGTTACCCCGGATGAACTTATCTGCTACGGAAAGCGCATAAAGAAAACTAGTGCAAGCGGCATACAGGTCAAAGGCCCCGGCTTTTTTTGCTCCCAGCTCATTCTGCACCAGACAGGCAACAGAGGGCATTGGCATGTCCGGACTCATAGTACCGACTATGATAAGGTCCAGATCCTGTGGTCGTACTCCTGCCATATCAAGGGCCTTTCTTGCTGACTGTGTAGCAAGATAAGAGTTGGTTTCCTGATTATTAGAGATATGGCGTTGAATGATACCGGTCCTGGTGCGTATCCACTCGTCGGTAGTATCCACCCGGCTTTCCAGATCCTTGTTGGTTACCACTCTTTGGGGTACGTGAGACCCTGTCCCGATGATTATACTGCGAATAGGCATGATGATCAGGCTTTGATAGGTAGGAAAGACTTTGACATCACTGGACTACCTTGAATAGATCCTGTCTTTTGGAAAGATAGTTATCAAGCTTATCAGCCAACTCTATCTCAGCAAGTTCATGGGCTAGTCGTATTGCATTTTTAACAGCTTTGGAACCGGAGAGCCCGTGACATATAATTGCTATCCCATTGACCCCTAACAGCGGAGCGCCACCGTATTCGGTATAGTCTATTATTTTGTAGAACCTCTGAAAGGCGGATCTCAAGGGATGTCCCATGTCGGCCATAAGACTTCCCCCAATCTCTGACTTCAGCATGGTGAGTATGGCCTTTGCAAGACCTTCACTCAGTTTTAGGCATATGTTACCCACAAATCCGTCGCACACTATTACGTCTACGTCGCCTTTGAAGATTTCACCGCCCTCCACATTGCCGACAAAATTCAGATCACTGTCCGCAAGGAGATCATACGCCTTTTTCACGAGCTGGTTGCCCTTGGTGTCTTCCTCCCCGATACTTAACAGCCCTACTCTGGGCCGGGAATTATCCAAAAGCTCCCCGGCAAACACTGAGCCCATCATTCCGAACTGCAGCAGATGAATAGGCTTACAGTCTACGTTCGCCCCTACGTCTATCATGGCTACGGGCTTTTTCAGGGTCGGCATAAGCGTAGCGATGGCCGGCCGAACGCCATTGATTCTGCCCAGGGCAACCATGGCTGTTGCCAGCGTGGCCCCTGAGTTGCCTGCACTGAGCACGGCCCTGGCCTTTCCTTGACGCACAAGTTCAAAAGCAACTCTAATTGAAGAATCCTTTTTCTTTCTCAGAGAATCAGCCGGGGATTCTTCCATATCAACTACTTGAGAGGCCGGATAGATGCTGATGGGCAAATCACCGCCGCCGTGCCGCTGAAGCGCTTCCCTCAGCACATCTTCCATCCCGACCAAGGTTATCTCAACGCAGTGATCTCTGGCTGCATCGACTGCTCCCTTTACTAAAATATCAGGGCCTCGATCACCCCCCATGGCATCTACTGCTACAGACATTTTCTAGTCTAAATTTTTTTCTTCATTGAATACTTTTCCCCTATAGGTACCACACTGGGGACAAATCCTGTGGGGAAGCTTGGGCTCTGTACATTGGGGGCATGTTGAAAGACTCGGTATGCGAAGCGCATCATGCGAGCGACGCTTACCCTTGCGTGAACGTGAAGTTTTTCTTTGTGGAACTGCCATTTCTTAATACCTCTTAACTTATAATATTCTAGCCTACAAAAAAATATATGCTACCCGTAGGTTACTTTTCTAAAGACAAAGCAACCTCAAAGGATATTCATTTGGCTGCTTCACGCAGCTTTTTTAACACACTAAATGGGTTATTCAAAGTTTCTGTTCGGCAACGGCATTCCTCTCTATTAAGATCCGCACCGCATCCGGGACAGATGCCTTTACAATCCTCCCTGCAGACATGCCGCATAGGAATTTGTAGCAGAATCTGTTCCCTGAATATTTCCCCTATCCGGATTTCAGCCTCATCATACAAGGATACTTCTATGTCTTCTTTACCAAGGGCTATTTCTTTTTTCCCCTCTACCGATTGACCAGGGACCAGTATATAGAAAAAAGAGGTATCTATCTTCTGGTTGTATTCCTCCAGACAACGGTCGCACTTGATAACAATCAATGCCGCAACCTTACCGTTTAGATGCACATCCCCATCAACACGGTGGAGAAAGACTTCCCCTTTTGCAGTGCCCTGTATTCTGCACTCCTCTGTCTCAGACAAGAGCCCCGGCATGTCTTCGAAGATCAGATGCAGACCGTCTTCCGGGATATCCTCTACATGGACAGTGCTTCTAAAGCCTTTTAGATCTTTGGTCATTAAACGCCACGGCCAATGGCCTGGTTAATTTCAGATTACTAAAGCCTTTAGCACGAATCCCGCACTATATAGAATGGCTAAGCCTTGTCAAGATAAGTAGAAGGAGGATTTACTATTCTGGCAATAATTATTCCTGCCTCGTAAAGGACATACAGGGGCACTCCCATCATGGCCATATTGAAGATGTCCGGCGTGGGAGTGAGAATGGCTGCCATTATGGCAATTAATAGAATCGCATAACGTCTATATCTCCCAAAGGTCTCAGGACCACAGATTTTCAGTCTGCAAAGCAGTGTCATGATCAATGGAATTTCGAAAATCATGCCAAAGCTAATAAGAAAAAGTCCAATAAAATTCACAAACTTACCCACAGCTATTACTGGCCTTAGGTGTTGTGACTGGTAACCCAGGAGGAAATTCATCCCGAACGGAAGGGTTATAAAAAAACAGAAAAGGGTTCCTGCATAAAAGAGTAGAAGCGCGGACAGCATAAATACCAGAGAAAATTTTCTGGAAAAACCAAGCACATCTACCAGCCCCTGCGACATACGCCAGAGTATCCACGGCGCCAGAAGAATTAATGCCCCAACGCTTGAGAGCTTGAGCAAGGCCAGCATCGGCTCCAGCACTCCGAAAAAGGCCAGATGCTGCTCAAAATGGGACTGAAGAAAGGCCAGGAAATGAGGAGAAAGCCAGTATAGAATGGCAGTGAGTCCTGCAAAGCAAATCGCGGTTTCCAGTAGAAATCGCCTTAAATATTTAAGCAGGCGCACCAGGGTCTGGGCTGGAGATTCAGGCATAGTTTTTTGCCCTACAGTAAATAATCAATACTCACCGCAGAGGACGCAGAGGATGGAGATGGCGTCAACTCGAAAAGCTTTTTGCGTCCTGCGGTTCACAAACGTCCTTCAGCCGAGCTTTTCCCGTATATAGTCCACGGCATTCCGGAAAAAGGCCAGCCCCGCCCCTTCCTCCGGCAATTCTTCCCTGGTCCATCGTGGATGGTTGGTCCTGTGATGAAAGGCCTCAGGATGGGGCATCAGGCCCATGAGCCTGCCTGTAGTATCACAAATGCCGGCTATGGCGAGTTCCGAGCCATTTGGATTGAGGGGATAGTCTTGTGTGGGCTCCCCTGTTACAGGTGATACATACTGAAGTGCAATAAGGCCTTCTGCCACCAGCCTGTCCCTTACAGATATGTCAATTGTTACAAACTTTCCTTCTCCGTGTCTTACTGGCAACTCAATAAGGTCTATCCCACGGGTGAATATGCAAGAAGAGTCCGGAGATACCTTGCAAGTGACCCACCGGTCTTCGAACCTGCCGGAATCGTTATAGGTGAGACTTATGTAGCGTTGCTCATAATCACCATCAAAACCCGGCAGGAGACCGGTCTTCGCCATCAATTGAAAACCATTGCACACCCCCAGTACCAGACCTCCTTTTTCCACAAATTCCAGGAGCTGATCCAGCAGACGTTCTTCAGTCCCTCTGACCCTGGCATTTCGGAGCCTGTAAGCCCCGGCCTGGGCTGCCCCCAGATTATCGCCATCTAAAAATCCACCCGGCAGGTTAAGGAAATGATAGTCATCCAGGTGGACGCTCCCATCCAGGAGATCACTGAGGTGTACTATGTCAACCTGGTTTGCACCGGCCAGCCTGCAGGCATTGGCCATCTCCATCTCACAGTTGGTTCCGTATCCGGCTGTAACTATTACACGTACTTGGGATGTCATGTACAACTCCTGTCTCCCCCCTGTTAACCTATAAGCACTAATTTAAAGGACTAGCTCAGTTCACGGACATGTTGAATATCGAATATCGAACAAGGAATTTCGAATCATGAAGTTTTCTTGCCCTTCGACATTCTGCGGTTCCTTGTTCGATATTCGATATTCGTTGTTAAGCCTCCAGCCACTGATTAACCTCGTTCTCAAAGAGCTCATAAAAGGCATCAGAGCCTCCTAAACCGGTTCGACCGAAGGTATAATTGATCTCAATAAATAAAGGAATATTAGATCCCTCCAAAAAAACAAGGTCAAAACCTGCCATATTGATTTCAGTATGTGTGCACAGCTCTTTTACCGCATCTCTTCCTATGGCTTGCAAGTCCGGATCAGACCGGGCATCAACTTGTCCACCCTTCGCAATATTGTGGAAAAAACCCGAGGTGTTGCATCGCCAGTAGCTCTGGATGTGATTTCCTATGGTCACAACCCTGAGGTCCCTTTGGAGATTAGGAATAAATTCCTGCAATACAAAGCCGAAAAGGCCCTGTATTTCAAAATGCTTGAGTATTTCTGTTGCATGCTTCAGGTCCTGGGCGTTTTCTATCAGCCAAATCTGGGACCCCTCTCCCCCACTGGTCCCCTTTATCACAAATGGATAATCCGGGAGCCTTGGGCGGTGGCTCATTTCAGGGTGATCGCCTAGCATGGTTTCCACTCTGGGAAAGATCCACGTCTTCGGGTGAGGAATGCCGCAACTCCAGAATAGCAGGGTATCTCCCACCTTTCCCTCCCACTTAAAACGAAGACTGTAATTCGGGAAAACATTGGTACACAGGGTACGGCACAGGGCATAGAGTTCTCTGGACACCGTCTGTGGTAATATAATTGCCCTGGCTGTCGTGAGGTTGCGAATCATATCCTCATCCCAGATGCCCCTTTCCCAGTAAAAGAGGTCGCCTTTAATCATGGGATGAAAGGATATCACAGGGCCTTTGGCATCATGCCTGGATTTCTGATTTATAATATTTTTCCTCCAGTCTGTAATTGAACGTCTTGGAAATTCTACAACTCATTGAATTTACAGGGGGGTTGTTAAGGTTTGGATTCTTGCCCCGTATCTGGAACAATGGAATGGTGGAATGTTGATATTGAAAGGCAATTTTCCATTTATTGACTTCCCTGTCAATAAGGATTTTTGCCGGTATATCAATGATCCATTCTCCCAGGATCCGTTATTCCATAATTCCCTATTGCTACAATACCCAGTTGGATCCTATCATATCAAGGGGTTGAGTATGAATCACAGAACAATCTGCTCACTTGACCGCAGAATCTGAGCCGATTTAGAACATTTGGGATTTCCTGACGGCCATGTTGCACTATGGCGTGAATGGTCCATCTGTGGAGTGCAGTGTAAACTGCCGAGGTCTCCCTTTACACTCATTGTTGCATATTGCAAAACTCTAGTGAAATTCTACCTCGACACGCTTGGTCGTCTCGATCTTGAGACCAGGAATGCCTTTCAGCTTCTCTGCCGCAGTTTCCGTATATCTTCAAAGGCATAAACAACCCCGACTCCTATTGTACCATCTGTTTTCTTCAGTTCCTTGGCCGAAATGAATCTCACACCCTCACCCATAGTTACTGCCTGCGCTTTGTATTTCTCAATATCCATGAGGGGGTTGGCTGATTGATCAGCCGCTGCTTCTCCGCCCATGGCCGTTGACATCTGCTGAACCATCTGCTGAAGTCTTTTGCCGATAAACACAACATCGAACACAGAACCGCTACCGTCCTTTTTAACCGAAACCACAGTTGTGGCGTCAATGCACCCGGAGGTAAGCAAAAGCGCAAGTACACATGTGAATCGCAGTGCATGTCTTATCATATTTCGTCCTCCGTTTTTCTGAAGTGGCTGTTATCCTGCTTTGGCAGGACTTGCCGGCACTGGGCTATCCCGCGCGTTATTTCCATGTAAAAAATTTCAGGTGTTAATACGCTATCGTCACAAGTCAACGATCTCTTAATTTAAGGGCGGGATTGCAAAAGTGATGGCAAGTTTACAATAAGAGAGACGGGGTAAATGTTCTTTTTCTATTCTGCAGCCCTGATAATGCACGCTGATAATGATCTCATTTTTCCTTCACTTACCTTCTCTTTTCACATTATTGACGATTTTACCGAAAAAGAACATACTAGTTGTAATCCATACGACTTGTAATATTGGAGGGCTGGGTATATCCCCAGCACCTTCCATTTTAACTTTTATGTCTGAATTCTAGTATACAAGGCACTTCAAACTCAATTAACTTGAAATTATTCTGCCACTAAAAACACGTGATTTACAAATAATACCTAACTTTGAAAACACCACTTGCCATACCTCTCTCTTCTGATGGATCCGACAGGCGTTTTTTCAAGGTCCGGTGGAAGGGTAAGCCCGCCGTGGCAATTGAACCTTCTCCAGGGAACACAGGTACTTCCGAGACCTATAGCTATGTTGCTATTGGGAAACATCTGGCCAGGGTCGGAATTCCGGTTCCAAAAATATATGATTTCAACAAAGATACCGGAGTTATTGTGGTGGAGTATTTGGGAGACAGGCATTTACAGACAGAGATCCTGGCACAAATCTCCCAAAATAAATGGTCACAGGTCAAAAGGCTTTACCGTCAGGCACTTTCTTTGCTGGCAAAGATGCAGGTATGTGGCTGCCGGGGATTCAACCGCAAATGGTGCTATGACTCAGAATATTATGACAGTAAACTGGTCAGGGAACGAGAGGCCTTTTACTTTCTGCAATACTTTATTGAAGGCCTCATGGGCTGCAGCAAAACACCAGAACTGGAAAATGAGCTTACTAGGCTGGCTTTACAAGTAGATTTAATTGACAATAAGGAGTATTTTTTACACCGGGATTTTCAGTCCCGCAATATTATGGTCTGGAACGGGGCCTTGAGGATAATTGATTTTCAGGGCGGTCGTCTGGGTCCCTTGGGTTATGACGTTGCTGCCTTGCTCCTGGATCCTTATGTATTACTACCCGAGACTATTTGGTCTGAGCTTTTAGAATTCTATCTCGACGAGCTTGATGCCCTGAATATTGCCCTGGATAAAGCTGTTTTTGAAAGGGAGTTTTACCTGCTTGCCCTTCTTCGTACTATGCAGGCATTAGGTGCGTATTCATACCTCTATCTAAAAAAGGGGAAAGGCTTCTTTAAGCCTTATGTCTCACCTGCCTTTTCAAATTTAAAGGCACTGCTTGTCTACAAAGACTTTAAAAAACTAGACAACCTGAAGTTGCTGGTAGCAGACATCTCTGATAAAAATCAAAATTCACCACCTAAAATCATAAATGAAAAAAGCACGCGCTGGTAAAATCTTTATCTCTGTTCTTGCGATCGTTGGGCTACTTGTGTTTCTCACCCCATACGTTTTGAAGTTGGAACAGGTCCGCTCCAGGATAACCTATGAGATTACCCATCGACTGGACAGTAATATTGACATCAAGGCTATCTCCTGGCAGTGGCTTCCCCTTCCCCTCATAGTGCTTACTGACGCCCAGGTTTCCAATAACCAGCTAGAGGCAGAGGTCCCGAAGATCTTGCTTTTCCCGGACTGGCTGGGCCTTTTTCGTGGCAGGCCTGGAATAAGCCGTGTGGTTCTCGACAATCCAAATCTCCATCTCAAGTCCTTGGCTCCGTCTGATGATAAAGAGCCATGGTCACTACCCCCTCTTTCAGTCACACTTGTTATAGAAAATGGTAGCCTTGCTTTAGATCCGGAAGGTGTTTTCCCAGGATGGCTCCAGCACACCAATAGCCTTAACTTTTCAAATGTCGAGGCCAAGATACACATAGAACCTGACAGGGTTGATGCATCTCTAAAATGCATACCCCCTTATGCCAAAAGCCTGGAGACCAAAGGCCATTTTATTCCGTCAAAAGACTCCTACGAGTTAAGGATAGACTGCCAAGACTTCAAACCGCACGAAATCCTCCTCACTTCCCTGAACAAGAGCCCGGTTAAACCCTTAGACTCAGACGTTAACATAAAGGTTGCCATCACAGGAACCGGTCTTGACGATATAAAGGCCTCAGTAAAAGGGGACTCCCCTTGTCTAAAAATCGAGTCACATGACAAAGAAATGCTGTTTTCATGCGGTTATACAGACATGAGTTTTAAAAAACAGGGGCAGCAACTGCACGTGTCGGTAAATGCGTTGGAGCTTACAGACCCCGGGCTGACTTTATCAGGAGTGATAGAAAGGCGTCAGGCGGCTCTTACTGATGAGGCCCTCTGGCATATCGACCTCAAGGCAAAGGAAGTAGATCTTTCAGGAGTTAGAGAAAAAGTCCTTGCCCTGTTCGGCAGGCATGATGTGGCAGACCTGGTGTGCAGCATAGTCCTGGGAGGAAAGGCCAGAGAGGCGACGTATTTCTTTGAAGGAACTGTGCCACGCTTTCAGGAACTGAAGGCCATGACCATCACAGCCGACGTGGATGGAGCGCCGGTACACGTTCCGGATGTGGATCTGGATCTCGAGGAGACATGCGGCCAGATTAAGATCCAAAACGGGATACTGACAGGACAGAATCTCTCAGCCAGACTGGACGATTCCCTGGGCACAAATGGCTCTCTTGCATTGGGCCTGGTTGGTGAAGACAAGGTCTTCAAATTGGATATGGACCTGGATGCAGACCTTTCAAAACTCCCGGCCCTTTTACACAGGCTTGTTGATCATCAAGGATTCAGGAATGAGCTGGCCAAATTCAGCAATGTCCGGGGCAAGACTTCAGGGCGTGTTATCCTGGGCGACAGATTAAAAGATATTTCAGTGCGAGTGGAGGTGTCAAGCATTGATGGAACGGCAGATTACGAGCGGATTACATGGCCCATCAAGATCAAGAAAGGCCAACTCCAGGTCCTTCCTGACGAAGTGAACTGGAGCAATGTCCAGGGGGTAGCCGGTCCTCATTCTATCCACGAAACCGATGGATCAGTCAGATGGAAAGATGAGGTTTTTCTCGACATCAGAAGGCTTAATGCCTCCCTGGACTCAGGCCCCCTTTTTGCAGAGCTGAAGCGCTATCCCGTGCTGCAAGAAGTCCTTTCCAAAGTACTCCTTTCAATTGATGGTCCTTTGGAAGTAACTGACGCATGGCTTAAAGGACCCGTGAGGAAACCTCTGAACTGGAAATACAGCATAACGGCCGACACAAAAGGACTCGATTTCCACAGCCCTCTGCTTCCCGGACCTTCCCACATTGAACAGGCCTCTGTACAGGCTGATCAGGAAAATGTTCGAATATCCAGTTGCAATATGCGCCTTTCAGACCAGCAGATGAGCTTAAACGGAGATCTCAAGCACAGGAATTGGCAAGACTGGCAGGGATGGCTCGATCTGAGCGGGACTGCGAGAGAAGGTATTTCACAATGGGTAAAGGCAAAGGATTGGATACCCGCCCTATATTTTCCCAGCACACCTTGCACCCTGAACCATTTAAAGGTTGCTTGGGACCAAAAAAAGACTGACGTAAAGGGAGAGATCATCTCAGATATAGAAAACAAGAAGGCCATAAAGGTAAAACTGGATATCAGCTCCAGTCCAAAGGAGCTCTCTATAAAAGACCTTACTATTACTACCCCAGCGGAAAGGGCGAGTTTTTCTCTGAATTTGCTTCAGGCTCCCAGGGAGAATTTACTGCTGAATTGGGAAGGATGCCTGAAAGGAGACACGCTGGACAAAATCCTGGAAGAGAACAAAATATTATCAGGCCATATAAAGGGCTCATGCAACCTGAGTTGTTTTCTGGAAGATCCGAGTTCTGCCCGACTTAAGGGCCCTATAGAGGCATCTGGACTAAACTGGCACTGGGGAGTTGCAGAGCCGATAACTGTCAAATATGCCAACCTGGCAGGTCATAACTCATGGACGGACATAGAGGGACTCTCTTTGGAAATAAATGGCGAATCAGTGATGTCTAAAGGACGGGCCTCATTCTCAAAACATAATATTGATCTGGACCTTGATCTGAAATCCGATTCCTTTTCCTGGGAAAATCTCTCCAGATTCATTGACACATACAAAGAAAAACATCCTTCCCCCGACCTTGCACCTACTCCCAAATCACCAAATTCTTCCCTTTCTCTTACAGGCAGAATCAATTTCGAGCTGGATAGGTTTAAATACACAAGCATAAAAAAAGAGGCCTTCCCCGATAAAGACCACAAAGTCACCGACTATGTCTGGCAACCCCTCACAGGTCAGGTGAAACTCTTGCCCCAGGGGAAAACAGCTATTTCTGTATCCTCCGGAACAATCTGCGGCCTCAATACCACCGGCACTTGGCGTTCAGGACCCGGTCCTGACCTGACCAATCTGGTCATTTCTACTGATCACGAAAAAAAGGTGCTTTTCCAAGACCTGCTTTCATGCCTCGGTTTTAAGCAAAATATATTAGAGGGCTCTTTCGTCTTTAATGCAAAACTTGAAGGAACACCTGGCAACTGGCAACGGGGCACTGTTGAACTCCGGTCCTCCAACGGCATAATAAGACGTATGACACTGCTTTCCAAAATATTCAGCGTTCTTAACGTTATAGACCTTTTTTCCAAAAATGGACTTCCGGATCTCCTTACTGAAGGCTTTCCTTTTTCACGAATGGATATTAAGGGCATCATAAAGGACAACAACCTGATTATTGATCATGTTATAATCAAAGGGAAAGGGTTAAACCTCTTTGGTAGAGGGGAAATTGATCTGGACGACATGGATGCAGACATGACTGTACTGGTAGCTCCATTGAAGACCATAGACACCATTGTCTCAAAGGTGCCTTTGCTGGGGAAGGCCATAGGAGGAAAGGACGCGACAATCGTAGCATACCCGGTAAAAATCAAGGGACAAATAGAAGACCCGGAGGTCACGGTCCTTTCACCTTATGCAGTAGGCGAGGCTATGATAGACCTGGTCAAGAACACATTAATGCTGCCGTTTCGTATATTGAGCCCAATTTTTCCATAAGGAGCCACTTGCAGAGAGAAGCGCGTTATATCCACGTCTATACCGGGGACGGAAAGGGAAAGACTACTGCCGCTCTTGGGCTGGTCCTCCGGGCAGTTGGAGCCGGCTGGAGGGTATTGTTTACCCAGTTTCTGAAACATGGCGAATTTAGTGAGATAAAGGCCCTTAAAAAACTTGGAGACCAAGTCACCATTCGTCAGTACGGCTCAGGCAGATTTACTAAAGGAAGGCCATCAAAGAAAGAGATAGAAATGGCCCGGGCCGGCCTCAGTGAAATAATGCAGGTCATGGAAGAGGGAAGATATGATCTGATCGTACTTGATGAAATAAATGTGGCTGTTCACTTTAGGCTCATCCCGTTGGAAGACGTAATAAGCCTTTTGGAAAAACGGCCTAAAGATGTAGAACTTGTGCTTACCGGGAGATGGGCGCCAAAAGAAATAACAGAGCGAGCCGATCTGGTAACAGAAGCGCGAAGGATAAAGCATTATTTCAATAAGGGAGTGAGGGCAAGGGAAGGGATAGAAAAATGAGGGCCGAAAATGGCGGTGTAGAGGTAGTGTCAGGTCTTCTTGTCAGGGCGATAGACCGATCCGGGGATGAGATTGAGGCCAGGAGTATGGAAATAATCGCTCAGGAACTGGGTCCTACCACCTTCAATGACCAAGAACTCCCTGTGGTTTACAGGATCATTCACGCCACGGCTGATTTTGATTTTGCTGAAAATGTCAGGTTCCATCCTGCTGCAATAAAAAATGGGATAAAGGCCTTACTGGCAGGTAGATCCATACTCGTGGATGCAGGAATGGTAGCTGCCGGTATAAGTCCCGGCATAATAAAATCCTTAGGCGTAAAAGTGGTGGCCCCTATTAAGACCAAGGAGTGCATAGAGATGGCAAAAGACCTTGGTTGTACCAAAGCCAAGGCTGCCATGACCCTTGGGGTGCGGGATGATGTGGGGATTGTGGCAATCGGCAATGCCCCAACCGCCCTATTGCGGATTTTAGAACTGGTATCCTCCGGACAGTTCAGGCCGGACCTAATAATCGGCGTACCTGTAGGATTTGTAAACGCCGCTGAGTCCAAGGAATTTCTGTTGAAGCAAGAT
This sequence comes from Deltaproteobacteria bacterium, assembly GCA_030606515.1. Taxonomy (GTDB): domain Bacteria; phylum Desulfobacterota; class Dissulfuribacteria; order Dissulfuribacterales; family UBA3076; genus UBA3076. Next base: position 14,952 of record JAUWGF010000006.1, read on the forward strand.
GTTCCCTACATTACGGCCCTGGGGCGAAAAGGTGGCAGTGCTGTGGCAATAGCAATAGTTAATGCCTTGCTCCGCATGGCAGTGTAGAAATAATTTGCGTTGGAAACCGCTTGGAAGTAATTATACACCGGCAGCCAGGGAATATGAAGTGAAATTAGAAATTAGAAACTGGAAATTGGATAAAAACTGGATTAATCAGCTCTAATTTCAAGTTTCTAATTTCTAATTTCGGCATCCAGCATTCGATTCTATAATGCACCTTTTTTGGGAATAAGTGTAAACCGGCGAATGAAGGATGTCCTTTATCTGAATAGGATTTTATAAACATGAAAACAAAGTTTATTTTTATCACAGGAGGTGTTCTCTCATCTCTGGGGAAAGGCCTGGCAGCAGCTTCTATAGGAGCTTTGCTCGAAGCCAGGGGGCTTCGGATCACCATTCAGAAGCTGGACCCATACATAAACGTGGATCCAGGCACCATGAACCCTTTCCAGCACGGTGAGGTGTTCGTGACAGACGATGGTGCTGAAACAGACCTGGATCTTGGGCATTACGAGCGTTACACCCATGCAAAGCTGGGACAGAGGCACAACTACACTTCAGGACGTATTTATTATAGTGTTATTACAAAGGAACGAAGGGGAGACTATCTTGGAGGTACGGTCCAAGTCATCCCTCACATAACTGACGAAATCAAACAGGCGATTCTCCAATTAAATAGTGAGGCAGATATAGCCATTATAGAAATAGGAGGTACAGTAGGGGACATTGAAGGCCTGCCGTTTCTGGAGGCTATCAGACAGTTAAGGAGCGACCTGGGTACTGAAAATACCCTATATATCCATTTGACCTATGTGCCCTATATCCAGGCAGCAGGTGAACTTAAAACAAAACCAACACAACACAGCGTAAAAGAACTGTTATCCATAGGAATTCAGCCGGACATCCTGCTCTGCCGCACCCAGATGGATCTTTCACCGGACATTAAGTCCAAGATATCATTATTCTGCAACGTAGAAGAAGACCGGGTTATTGCAGCTAAAGACGTAAAGTGCATCTATGAAGTGCCGATACGATTTCACGAGCAAGGGCTGGACGAACGAATCATCGAATCCCTTAACATGTGGACAAGGGCACCTGTGCTTACCGAGTGGGAGGACCTTATTGCCAAGATTAAGGAACCACAGTACAAAGTGCGGATTGCTATGGTTGGTAAGTATGTAAACCTCAGGGAGTCCTACAAAAGCCTGAATGAGGCCTTGTTCCACGGGGGTGTTGCGAATAGCTCCGAAATCGAAATAGACTTTGTGAACTCAGAGGAAACAAAGGGCGAAGAGCTGGCAAACCGGCTTTCAGATGCCGATGGGATTTTGGTCCCGGGGGGATTTGGCTCAAGGGGAATACCTGGAAAACTTGAGGCCATTACTTATGCCAGAGAAAACAAGGTGCCTTTTTTCGGCATCTGTCTGGGCATGCAGTTGGCAGTTATTGAATATGCCCGAAACGTAGCCGGGCTACCCCTGGCTGACAGCACTGAATTCGCTCCCACAACATCTGATCCGGTAATCTACCTGATGAAGGAATGGTATGACTACCGCGCTAATAAAATACAAAAAAGAGATGAGGGCACTGATAAGGGAGGCACTATGCGTCTTGGCGCATATCCATGCCGGTTGGCCCTGGACAGCAAGGCATATGCCGCCTATGGAGTCGAGCAGATATCCGAAAGGCACCGTCACAGGTACGAACTCAACAATTCTTATCGCAAGGCCCTTGAGGACGCTGGAATCAGGTTCGCCGGACTGAGTCCCAATGGTGAATTGGTGGAAATCATGGAAATACCGCAGCATCCATGGTTCCTTGCCTGTCAGTTCCATCCCGAGTTCAAATCCAGGCCTCTTGATCCCCATCCCCTGTTTGCGGCATTTATACATGCCGCACTTGCAAGAAAGCTGAAAGCAAGAAAGCTCAAAGCTGAAAGCAAAAAAGCTGAAAGCTAAGACAATGAGTACAAAAGATATCCAGATACAAAATGTGCATATAGCTGGAATCGGCGTTGGTTCAGGACAACCACCTTTACTTATTGCAGGACCCTGTGTGCTGGAAGACATTAAAACCGCCCTTTCCATCGGCGCCTTCATGGCCCATGCAGCCGGGGATTACGGTTTTTCCTATCTATTCAAGGCATCCTTCGACAAGGCAAACCGGACATCTATAGGGTCATATAGAGGGCCAGGACTAACTGAAGGCCTTGAAATGCTCTCTGCCATCAAGGAGGAATTAAATGTGCCGGTGATCTCAGATATTCACACACCGGACCAGGCAGAGGCAGCCGCAACGGTCCTTGATTGTATACAGATACCGGCCTTTCTTTGCAGACAGACAGATCTCCTGGTGGCAGCAGCCCGAACCCTTCTTCCCGTCAACATTAAGAAAGGGCAGTTCATGGCCCCGTGGGACATGAGACACGCCGTCGCCAAGATAAAAGAGAGTGGAAATGACCAAGTCATCCTCACTGAAAGGGGTACTTCTTTTGGCTACAACAACCTGGTGGTTGACATGCGTGGTCTGGCTATAATGAGGGAGATCGGGTTTCCTGTGGTCTTTGACGCCACACACAGTGTTCAACTCCCTGGCGGTGGGGATGGGTGCTCATCCGGCCAGAGGGAATTCGTGTCCACCCTTGCCAGGGCTGCAATGGCAGCAGGAGTGGATGGAATCTTCCTGGAGGTCCACCCAAATCCGGACAAGGCCCTTTGTGACGGTCCCAACAGTCTCTCCCTTGAAGCTGCGGCAGACCTGCTGAAGGTCCTTTCCAGGATCAGGCAGGCGGTAGGGATTTATGGCACATATAGATAAAGAACTGCTCATGACAAAGGCCCACAACATCCGCCTTCTTGCGCTGGATGTCGACGGAGTGCTGACCGACGGAAGTATTGTATATACCTCTCAAGGAGAACAGGTGCAGGGCTTTCATGTGCACGATGGCCTTGGCCTTAAGCTCCTCGGTCTGGCGGGAATCCATGTAGCTATTCTCAGTTCCCGCTCTTCTCGTGCCCTCACTATCAGGGCCGAGGAATTAGGCATAAAGCTGGTATATCAAGGACTGCCTGACAAAATAGAAGTATACGAAAGAATAAAGAAGAATCTGGGGATAGAAGATAAAGAAGTTGCTTGCATAGGAGATGACTGGGTGGATCTACCCCTTCTTCAGAAGGCAGGTCTTGCCATAGTAGTTGCCGATGCCACACAATCCATGGAAGACTATGCTGATTATGTCACACAACAACCAGGGGGAAGGGGTGCAGTTAGAGAAGTCTGCGAACTGATCCTCAAGGCCCAAAACAGGAGGAGCGAATTCCTGAATCATTACCTTAACCCTTGATAACTTATTTGCTTTTTTCTCAGAACACAAACCAGGCTTGCCATTAATCCCTTCTCTGAATATCCTGCAAAACCGATGGTCAATGCATGAAACTTGAACAACGACATCTATTCTGGATACTTGCCGGCATCCTTTTCTTGATAGTTCTCTGGAGGCCGTGGCAGCAAAGCAAGAGTACCAGTGATCTATGGACCACGGATTTCAAAGAAATGAAGGCTGATCTTACCTTTGAGGGTATTCGTTACACGAGAAATATCGGCGAGAAGATCCAGTGGGTCCTAAAGGCAAATGTAGCCCGACTCTATGAGGACAAAAACATCATGGACCTGGAAAGGATAAGAATAAAGTTTTTCCCTACTGGAGGAGGTCATGTTATTGTTACTGCTGATTCAGGCGTGTACAGAATCGATAATGATGAAATGTCACTGAATGGCGATGTAAAAATACACTCTGAAGACGGTTCTACGCTCTTTTCAGAAACTATGCACTTCAGTCAGAAGAAAAAACTAATCTGGACCAGGGACAGAGTACTTATCAAAGGAGACGGACTGGAAATGGAGGGCGAAGGGCTTGAGTACGATCTTCAGGATGGTAAACTCACGGTAAAGAGACAGAAAGCCGTTCTTCCAGAAAATGGCGAGCTGGAACTTTAAGAGGAATGTAACCCTGAACCTTTGAACATCTACGAGGAATCATAATGAAGTGTCAAAATTTTTGTGTACGCCGGCAAATGAGCAAGGTTAGAAACGTAGCCTCAGTTATCTGGTTTTGTGTCCTTTTTTTTATGCATTTTTACTGCTCGATGGCTATGGCCCAGACAGGCGCCCCGGACACCTCACCTGCCGGTCCGGCAGGTGAGGGCAAGCTCCCAATCTATATAGAGAGTGACCTGATGGAGGCGATGGATAAATCCGGTATCGTGGTGTTCACCGGGCATGTGAAGGCCACCAGAGGTGATCTTATAATACACTCCGACAAACTTGAGGTCTTTTATGAAAAAAGAAAACAGGGGGGGGAAACAAAAAAGGCTGTTAAAAAAATCGTGGCCACAGGTCAAGTACGTATAATCCAGGGTGAGCGTGTTGGTACTGGAGAACAGGCTATCTACGATAAACCTGCTGAAAAGATAACTATTACAGGTGCGGCCCAGGTTTTGGAGGGCCCTAACCGGGTGAGTGGAGAACGAATAATCTTTTTTATTAATGAAGATCGAAGTGTAGTTGAAGGAAGCAGTGAAACAAAGGTTGAGGCAGTTGTCTATCCAAGTGAATAATTACCTCTCAGGTTATCTATGAGCAAACTGAAGGCAGAGAAACTGGTAAAGCGTTTTCGTGACCGGCCGGCGGTCAATGGCGTAAGCCTTGAGTTATCAGACCATAGCATAGTAGGTCTGCTGGGCCCAAATGGTGCCGGCAAGACCACTATATTCTATATGATCGCCGGTCTCATCAGACCTGACGAAGGGAAAGTTTCGTTTGATGGGGAAGATATAACCAATTTGCCTATGCACAAACGGGCTCGTAAAGGCATAACTTATCTACCTCAGGAGCCCTCGGTATTCAGGAAGTTGTCAGTTGCTGATAACATCCGCCTCGTACTGGAAACAAGGGGGCTCTCTCGTCAGGAAATAGAGAGCAAGACCCTTGAACTCTTAGATGACATGGGACTCTCCGCCCTCGTGGATCAACAGGCACAGTCGCTTTCAGGGGGGGAGCGGAGACGGGTGGAAGTTATGCGGGCACTTGCTACCGACCCCTCGTTTATTCTGCTTGACGAACCCTTTGCAGGTGTTGATCCCCTGGCTGTCTCCGACCTGCAAAAGATAATACAGGACCTGAAGGCCAGGGGAATAGGAGTCTTCATTTCAGACCACAACGTCCGCGAAACCTTGACTGTATGTGATCGGGCCTATATTGTTAATTTAGGAGTTATTAATGAAGAGGGTACTCCGGAACACATCGCCTCAAGCGATCTGGCACGGAGAATATATTTGGGAGAAAATTTTAAACTGTAAGCCAGTTACGGCTTCTCTAATTTTCTATGGCCTTAGAACTTCGCCAACAACTTAAGCTGACACAGCAGCTGGTAATGACTCCCCAGTTGCAGCAAGCTATTAAACTGCTTCAGCTCTCCCAAGTTGAACTAATCGAAACGATTGACCAGGAATTAGAAATTAATCCAATTCTGGAGGAATCTGAATCGGAAGCTGTTCCATCCTCAAATGATACGGATCGCAGCAACTCTCTACAAGAAGAACCCGACTCGTACGAGACCCAACCTCCGACTCTGGCTTCCTCTGAACTTGAAAAAATTCCCTGGGAAGACAATGCAATTCAAGATATAAACTGGAAAGATTTTTGGGACGAAGATAACAGATCCTCACTTCCTGCATATTCCTTTGAAAAAAAGGAAACCCCAAATTATGAAAATCTCTTCACTCGCACCACGGATCTGAGAGAACATCTGACGTGGCAACTTCAGATGGCACGCTTCAATGACATAGAGCGTCAAAATGCCTGTCTTATTATCGGCAATCTTGACCGAAATGGCTATCTCAAGACTACAATTGAGGATATAGCTGAAGAAGTGGAATGTGCTCCGCAACAAGTAGAGGATGTGCTAAAAAAAATCCAGTTCTTCGACCCTGTTGGTGTGGCAGCCCGGGATCTTAAAGAATGCTTATTGGTCCAGATGGATCATCTGGGTATCAATGACCCGCTGGTCTGTGAACTGGTGAGTGAGCACCTTAACCATATTGAACGACACAATTATCAAGCTATGGCTAAGGCTACAGGGCAGTCATTGGAAGAAATAGTCCAGGCAATTGAGATAATAACCAACCTGGAACCTTGTCCCGGGCGACCATTCAGCAGTGAGGAGATCCAATACATCGTTCCTGACATTTATGTTTATAAAGTAGACGATGAGTATGTAGTTACCTTGAATGACGAAGGCATGCCGAGACTGAGAATAAGCTCTTTTTATCGCGATGCCATTAAAAACGGAATTGCTACTTCCTCTGCCAAGGACTTCATCCAGGGCAAACTCAAGTCTGCCCTGTGGCTGATTCGCAGCATCCAACAGCGGCAAAAGACTATCTACAGAGTCACAAAGAGTATTGTAACGTTCCAGAGGGAATTCATGGACAAAGGGATAGCCTATCTCAAGCCCTTAATACTCAGAACCGTGGCAGATGACATCGAGATGCACGAATCCACCATAAGCAGAGTAACCACAAATAAATATGTCCACACACCACAGGGTATTTTTGAGCTCAAGTTCTTTTTCAGCGCGAGTCTGGGCCGGGATGACGGCTCTGATGTGGCATCTTATAGCGTAAAAGAACAGATTCGTCAGATGATCCAGGCAGAGGATCTAACTCAACCATACAGTGATAAGCAGATTGTGGAAACATTGGCCAAGGATCATATACGTATTGCAAGACGAACTGTGGCAAAGTACAGAGATTTGATGGGTATTCTGCCCTCCAGTCGCCGCAAGCGACCTGCAATAAATTGTAATTTAAAAGAAACTTAGCGATTAGCTAAATCCCCGTTTGGAGGTATTATATGCAAATCAATGTGACATTTAGGCGCCTAGATCCTTCGGATGCACTGCGCGAATACGCTGAAAACAGACTCCAAAAACTCAAGAAATATGCCGATGGTCCCATGGATGTAAATGTCGTTTTGTCAGTGGAGAAATTCAGGCAGACAGCAGAGGTTGTGCTTTCAGGAGATGGCATAAGGGCAGCGGCAAAGGAAGAACAGAATGAAATGCGGGCGGCTATAGATCTGGTATCCGACAAAATCTATAAGCAGTTAAGGCGATATAAAGAAAAAATTCGCAGCAAGAGAGGATCCGGCTCGATGCCCGAGCCGGCCCTTTCAGACATCTCACTGTCTCCTGAAACAGGGAAAGAGGACTTGGGTATAATCACCACAAAAAAAATGGATGCCAAACCCATGGCTGTTGAGGAAGCAGCGGCTCAGTTCCAGTCACTTAATCAAAACTTCATGATGTTCTCCAATGCTGAGACCAGCGCAATAAACGTCCTTTACCGTCGTATGGATGGGACCTTGGGGTTAGTCGAACCGTAATGACTGTGAAGATACTCGATTTTCTTTGCAACAGATGTATCATCCCTGATCTTAATACCAAATCCAAAGAAGAGGCACTGGCTGGCCTGGCTAAAAGGGTAGCAGAAATAGAGCCCGCCTTGGACCAGGATGCTGTATTATCTGTCCTCAATGAGCGTGAACAACTGGGCAGTACAGGTATTGGGGGTGGAGTGGCAATTCCACACGGGAAAATCCCCGAACTGGGCCATATGCTCATATTAGTCGGCCGGAGCCCAGGGGGTATCCCTTTTGATGCAATGGATAACCGTCCTGTTCATATAATGTTTCTTTTGCTTGCGCCTGACAACTCGGCAACCCCATATCTCAAACTATTAGCCCAGGTTTCAAGGGTGTTAAAGACCCAGGAAGTGCACAAGCGAATTATGGAAGCGCCGGACGCACGTTCCATTCAAAAAGTAATAGAAGAAATAGACGATCAGGTCTAAGACCCACAGTGTTTTACACAAAGAACGAGAAGTGACTGACAAATCCCTACAAACCCCGTTTCAAAAAGATGAGCCGGGGGTAATTTCAGCACCTGATGATCCGGTCAAACTGGTCCAAACGATAGTTATAACCGGCATGTCCGGATCAGGTAAGAGTACTGCACTCAAAGCCTTTGAAGACATGGACTATTACTGTGTGGACAATCTTCCGATAGCCCTCTTGCCGGAGTTTCTCTCTCTTACTGAAA
>JAUWGF010000046.1:0-10974 GCA_030606515.1 Deltaproteobacteria bacterium
TCATTGATGAGCCTTTGTGTACGTTTCATTATCTCCGGATCTTTGAAGAAACGAGCTACTGCATAAAGGGACTCGGCCATGTCTTCCAGCCCACAGTAAGAGACCCGGATGTGCGGGATGTCGTAGGCCTCTTCCATCAACTTGGCCAACTCCATGGTGGACCCTGAACACTGGACCAGGTTCAGGGCCGCCCCATGGGCTTTACGGATACTGTCGACCCGTCCGTCTCCGGTGATGTTGGCCACCACCTGGACACCCATACGTTCGAAATAACTGCGAATAATCCATATCTCTCCTGCCAGGTTAAAGTCTCCCATGATGTTCACGCTATAGGGGGATATCCCATCAATATCGCCTGTGCCCACGAGCCTGAACAGGGCCTTGCAGGCGGCCTCATACCCTGCCCGCTTGTTGCCATCAAAGCCCTCTGCCTGTATGGGGATGACAGGTATTGCCTTTTCTTTGCTGACCTTTTTGCAGACTGCCTCCAGGTCATCACCTATGATTCCGACAATACATGTGGAGTAGACAAAAGCCGCCTCGGGATGATACCTGTCTATGAGTTCTGTCAGCGCACGGTAGAGCTTTTTTTCGCCGCCGAATATTACGTCCTTTTCCTGAAGGTCCGTGGAAAAACTCAAACGATGGAGTTCCGGGCCGGTGGATAGAGCACCCCGGATATCCCATGTATATACAGCGCAGCCAATAGGGCCGTGCACCAGGTGCAGGGCATCGGCAATGGGATATAGAACAACCCGCGAACCGCAGAACACGCACGCCCTTTGGCTTATCGCGCCGGCAAGGCTTTCCTTGTTGCAGGCCAGATCAAAGGGTCGCTCGCCCTTGCGAAATATCTGATCCTGTCTTTCTTCGAATATAACAGCGCTTGATGTCTCCATAGTCATTACCCGATCAAATATTTTTCAGCAGCGCGCCCTTCCTCCAGGGCGTCAAGAATTTCATCTATCTCGTCTTCACCGTTAACCCCGCCGTACCAGTAACTCTGCGGGTAAACAATGACCACAGGTCCATCATCACACCGATTCAAACAACCCATGCTTGAAACCATGGCATTGAGACCTCTGTCGGCCAGTTCCTCCGCCAGGTATGGGATCAGTTCCATGGAATTCTTTCGGATACACTTGCCTTTGATCTCCGTACCCCTGAAACTGCAACATACAAAAAAGTGATATTCCGGCTTTTCCATTTGAATCCCCTCTCAATCCCTCAATCCTCTAATCCTCTATTACATTACCAACTCAAAGAACTCCTCAGGATCATCCCTGTCTTTACGATCCAGAAGTGTGTTTGCGATGTTACTCAGTAGGTACATACCTCCCCTGTATCCCACTGTTGGGAAGTAGCTATGGCCTACCCGATCAAGGATAGGAAAACCAAAGCGGACAAGGGGGATGTCTTCGGCACGGGCTACGTATTTGCCATAGGTATTGCCGATGATCAGATCCACAGGATCATTTTTAATAAGCTGGTGGAGATAGAAGATGTCCGCATCACACTTCACTATCGCATTGGGCGCCCAGTCTTTTAGTATCCCCTTGACCCGCAACTCAAACCGCTTCCCCGGTGTGCCGGTTATGACATATTTGGGACGCATCCCCATGTTTATGAGGAATTCACAAAGGGAGATCAAATGGTCAGGGTCTCCGAAGACAGCAACCTCTTTATTTAAAAGATGGTGCTGCATGTCGGTCATGATATCCACCAGGCGGCCCCTGTCATATTCCACAGATTCCGGGACCTCTTTGCCTGTGACATCCATGACCGCCTGTACAAAACGATCCGTGGCGGACACCCCGATGGGAAGATCCAGGACCTGAAACGGCACGTTACATTTTTTCTCCATGGCCTTTGCCGCCTGTTCCGAGGCAAAAGGTCCCAAGGCCAGGGTAGCCTTGCTGTCTCCTGTGCTGCAAAGCGTCTCTATCGTCACGCCACCTTTTGGATACATGGCGTACTGTGCCGTCTGAGGCGTATCCAGGACATCGGAGGTATCCGGGAAGACGACCGATTTTACTCCCATTTCTTCCGTCATCCGCTTAATCTCACGCATGTCGGAAGGTTCCACATAGCCCGGGATGACATTAATCCGGTCTTTGGTTTCGCCCGTACTTGTGGAAAAGTAATCGACTATGCCCCTGACCATGTTGGAAAACCCTGTCACATGAGAACCCACATAACTTGGGGTATTGGTGTGGATAACCCATTTCCCGTCAGGGATTATTCCATCATCTTTGGCCTTCTTGATTATCGAAGGCAGGTCATCACCAATGGTCTCTGAAAGACAGGTGGTATGAACAGCCACCACATCGGGATCATAGATCTGAAAGATGTTCTTTAGTGCCTGCCTGAGGTTCGGGGCGCCGCCAAACACGGACGCCCCCTCTGTAAAGGAACTGGTGGAGGCCATCACAGGCTCACGAAAATGCCGGGTAAGATGGCTCCGGTGGTAGGCATAGCAACCCTGACTGCCATGACTGTGTGGCAGACAGCCATGAATGCCGAGGGCTGCATACATGGCCCCGATCGGCTGGCATGTCTTGGCCGGGTTGATACGCAGGGCCTTTCTTTCGGTTATCTCTTTGGGTGTCATGCTTAACATGGCTTTATCTCCTGATTTGACGCTTCAGTTCACTTGAAACTTCAAGTGGTTACTGCCAGATCCGCTTTAAGGACGGGTCTCTTTTTCCATGGTGGTGTTGTCAGTTTCCAGGCAGGGTTATGTATCAACATGTCGAGATCCTTGGCAAAGTTTACCGCCCCTCTGAATCCTGCAAAGGGTCCGCTGTAGTCATAGTTGTGCAGTTGCTTGGAAGGTACGCCGAATTTCTCTATGACATACTTGTCCTTGATCCCTGAACAGACCATGTCCGGTTTCAGTTTTCTGATCAGCATCCCAAGTTCCTTATGGCTGACATCGTCAATAGCCATTGTGCCACGCCCCATGTCCTCCCACATTCCGTGGTAGGTATCAATTACCTCTTCTTCTTTCAGGCGTTTTAAGGTCTCCTCGTCCTTACGGGGATTGTATCTCTCGGGGTCGCGTTCTACTGACAGCTCCTCGATGTTGCGGTTATCGGCAATCACTTTGATATCGGGCAAGACTTCCCGGCCCTCGTAGTCGTCACGATGGGCAAATTCATAGCCGGCCACTATGGGGACCATTCCCAACTCCCTGAAGAGTCCCTGGTAGTGATGCGCACGTGATCCGCCCACAAACAGTATGACGGTCTTCCCCTTCAGTCGCGGAATATACCGGGCGATCCCCTCTTCAGCCTTTGCCACCTCTTCTTCAATCACCTTTTCCACACGTTCGGTAAGCTTGGGATCATCGTAGAACCGGGCAATTTTTTTGAGGCTCTTTGCCATGCTCTTAATCCCGATAAAGTTCACTTTTATCCAGGGGATGCCGAATTTTGTCTCCATCATGTCAGCTATGTAGTTGACTGAGCGGTGACACATGAGCAGATTCACATCCGCCATGTGGGACTGCCGCATCTCGGAATACGAGCCGTTACCGGTAAAAACAGACAGGACGTTGATGCCGCACCTGTTCAAAACCCGTTCGATCTCCCACGTGTCTCCTCCGGTATTGTATTCGCCAAGGATATTTATGGTGTGCTCTTTCTGCTCTATATCGTCCTGACCAACCACGAATTTAAAGAGGTTATTGTTGGCGATATGGTGGCCTGCAGACTGACTTACACCTTTATAACCCTCGCAACTAAAAGGTATTACCTGGATCCCGATCTTTTCCGACATCTCTTTTGACACTGCATTGATATCGTCTCCGATCAGACCTACGGGACAGGTGGCAAGGACGCTGATAGCCTTGGGTTTGAAGATATCATATGCTTCCTGGATGGCGGCCTTTAGCTTTTTCTCGCCGCCGAAGATGATATCCTTTTCCTCCATATCCGTAGAGAAACAATATTGCATATAATTTTGCCCATCCGCGCGTGGCCGGAACAGGTTCCGCCTGGTCAACCAGGCATAAAAACTGCAGCCTATCGGTCCATGGACGATGTGTACTACGTCTCCTATAGGACCGATAACCACACCCTTGCACCCTGCATAACAGCATCCCCTTTGGGAGATAATGCCCGGTATGGTCCTTTCATTGGCCTCAATACGCTGCTTTTCAGCAGGATCCCTGACCACTATATGCTTACGTCTTTTCTTGGCTGCCTTGGCTGGATATACATCCACCACGCCTTCCACAAACTCATCCAGAGCAATGGCAGGGGCATTCATTATTCTTTTATCTGGCATTCCGTACCTCCTTAATGTCCTGTCATCTCATCTATAGCCTTCTCACCCGTCTCTTCGGTCCTGATCCGAATCACATCGGTGATAGACTGAACAAAGATCTTGCCATCTCCGGGATTCTGGGTCTGATTCACCTTTACAATCGTGTCGACCACATCAGAGACCTTGTCATCGGGGACCACTAAGTGGACCACTCTCTTAGGAATCAGACGGGGGCCCTGTGATATCGTTACAAGCACATCTGTATCTACAGAAGCCTCATCCTCCTGGATGGCCTGCAAGACCTGAGCGTCTACCGGCCGCTTTCCACGGCCCACAGCCCTTTTGGCTGTGAATGCGGGATAGCCGGCCTCTACTAAAGCCTCTTTTGTCTCATTGATTTTGTTCATCCTGATAATGGCTGTGACTTCTTTCATTTTGAGTTCCCTCTATCGTCCTCAGAGCGCCTTTTTACCTGTACTGATGGTATAGGCATCATCAACAGTATTGATAAAGATTTTGCCGTCTCCGTAGGCGCCTTTTTCACCCGTACGTGCACTGTCGAGAATTGCACGAACTACAAAATCCTTTTCATGTTCCGGGACAACTATCATGAGCATTTCTTTTGGGATCTCATCGTAAACCACATCACCCAGCCTGAGCCCCCTTTGCTTGCCTCGTCCGGCGACTTCAATCTTGGTTAGGGCAGGATAGCCGGCCTCAAGCAATGAGTGCATTACTTCACCACTCTTTTCTGGTCTAACAATCGCCCTTATCATAATCATCTGTTTATTCTCCTTTTTCTTAACGGCGGTTATGCGATCAGCTCGTCAGCTTTTCAAGTCTCAGTCGAGCATGCCGAATTCTATGAGTATCTTTTCCAGGTCATCAGTCGGCATTGGTTTTGGAATAATGAAGTTGTCATTTTCAGCAATGCACTTTGCAAGATCTCGGTAGTGCGTGGCCTGTTCGCAGTTAGGTTCATATTCGATCACTGTCTTGCGGTTGATCTCCGCCTTTTGCACCATCTTGTCCCTGGGGACAAAATAGAGCATTTGGGTCCCCAACCGCTTGGCAAACTCCACGATCATTTCTTCTTCATTGTCTACATTGCGGCTGTTGCAGATAATTCCCCCCAGGCGAATCCCGCCGCTCTCGACAAATTTCAATATACCTTTACAGATATTGTTGGCTGCATACATAGCCATCATCTCGCCGGAACAGACGATGTAGATCTCCTTGGCCTTTCCCTCGCGCATAGGCATGGCAAAACCACCGCACACAACGTCGCCAAGCACGTCGTAAAAGACATAGTCAAGCCCCTCGTTCTCCTCGTATGCCCCCAATGACTCCAGGAGGTTGATCGAGGTGATAATCCCGCGACCCGCGCACCCAACTCCCGGCTCAGGGCCTCCTGATTCAACACACAGAGTGCCTCCGTAGCCTTCCTTACGGACATCATCCAGCTCGACGTCTTCTCCCTCTTCTCTCAAGGTATCCAAAACGGTCTGCTGGTGAAGACCTCCAAGCAGCAGCCTGGTAGAATCCGCCTTGGGATCACAACCCACTACCATCACCTTCATCTTCATTTCTAACAGACCAGCCACAAGATTTTGGGTAGTAGTCGATTTGCCGATTCCACCTTTTCCATAAATAGCAATCTTTCTCATTTCATGTCTCCTATGCGAACAAGGTTTGTTCGAATTCTCATTTCGTACGCCATGCATTACTCAAGACTCGTGCCACAGGATTGGAGTGTGCCGATGAGAGGTACTAACTATCGGATAATGTTGATATAATTAATAGCTAATGCGTTTGTTCTGTGAAAACAATGCGGGGTCGCATCCTACAGGAAGGTAAAAAACAAAGACCTTTTTCTACCGGAATGTAGGAATAAACAGGGATAGGAATGAGGCAGGATTATGTATATCTATATCAGTCGTCTTCAAAAGAAAGACGATTTGTAACCGTTCCTGGGTTCAATGGTGCAGGGATTCAGAGTTCAGGGTTCACAGAAAATCTGAACCGTTGAACGATTATGAATCGTTTTTTTTGAAGGCGCCTGACGGCAAGATAATGAAATCGGATGTTTCCGTTGCTAAAAACTATTTAAGCGAGGCGCACATCAAAGAATTGAACCGCATTGTTTCCGCCTATCTGGATCTGGCGGAAAATCGCGCGGAACGGCAAATGCTGATGAAAATGAAAGATTGGGTCCAGTTCCTTCACAACTTTCTGGAACTGTCCAACTATCCCATTCTCGAAGACAAGGGCAATGTGAACGCGATAGAGGCCAAACTCAGAGCCGAACAGGAATACGACACCTATCGCAAGCGACAGGACCAGGAGTTTATTTCAGACTTTGACAGGGAAATCAAACGGATTCAGGGCGGTGTCAACGTTGACTGAGAGCCGCAATTATTTGGTGAAAAGCGTATCTTAGCCCCAAGCTGGTAAGCAGTCGTTGTGTTTAATGATTGACAATGGAGCCTGGAATTGAAAGAATAATGAGCCTTAAGTTCACTCAGAAACAGCGTAGATCCACGCAGTCTCGCGGGCCATCAAGCGAGAGGAGACCGAAATGACAATCGAAACACAGAGGTAAGGGAAGAAAAGGACACAGTCCAGAAGAAGACTTATTCTGCCGGATGCAAATGATACTCGCCGGCTCAGAAGAAAGAAATCATTGCATATGCTTTAGCCAACGGGGTTCAAGCGGCGGCAGAGAAATTTGGGGCCACGGGACCATCTATTTATGAATGTCGCCACAGAGGTACTTCGTGGGATATCTGGGGACGCCCTGGACTAAGTGGACTTTTTTCTATCACGTCGGCTAAGAGATTTGGCAACTGCAGAAGGTGATACACCAAGTTGACGGCCTGTCTCAGTAAGCGAAAGCCCATATTCTTCTACAAGCCTCTCAGCTAATTGTGACCTGACCATCGAAACATTATGCCGCCTGCTTCCTGATTTTAGTGCCTTGACGCTAACATTCTCCTTTTTACACACTTCCTTAACCAACACCACAGCCTGTTGCAAACGCTCCATGGCAGAGAACTGCACTTTTCTCCTTTTATCTGATTGTTGGATAAGCTGTTCTACAAATTCACCTTTGCCCAAAATCCGCTCGTCTGACTTTTCACGCACTCCAAGCCGACGCATCGCCTTGACCGCTGACCAGCCCCCATAGGATCTTATCAGACCGCCTCCAACCAAATCAGAACGATGGCCCTGATCAATACCGTCTTTCACAAACCGGCGATATGCTTTTTTTGCCTCACTTTCTTTTTTCCCAAACCATTTAAGTACATAATCCCGATCCTGCCAGTCGCCTTTTATTCTGCCCATCAACACCGAATGACCACACCAGCGATATCGGTCCAACTTGGCAAGAGATTCCACCAGCTTCGCTCGCAATGGATTCAGATGAATATATCTGACCAGTTCCTTGAAATATGGATCTTCCTGACATGCGATAGATTTGTAACGATCCTGGAATAGATGTCCATGCCTGTGGTGACGGCGGTTATAGGAAACAGCATAGCCTGATAAAAGCCGTCGCATATACCTGGATAAACCAGATGGGCCGCTACGCAAAAGTATGTGCGCATGGTTGCTCATCAGCGCCCAGGCATAAACAGCCGTTCCGGTTTCCGAAGCGATCGTTCCCATGCGAGAGACAAAATCTTGCCTGTCTTGATCATCAGTTACGATCTTTCTTCGTTCAATGCCCTTAACAATGACATGATGTAGGGTTCCTGGTATATCCAGCCTGGGTTGTCTTGGCATGACTTACCTCTTTCGTATATGACTTCTGTATCCATATCAGAATATGTCTAATTAGTAAAGGACGTCCCCCACATCCGTCCATCCTTTTTTGTTCTCTTTGTTCTTTTTTGCTAATGCACATTCAGTGAACCGCCCTGCGCGGACCTGCAAGGAGGGTGGTGTTGGGGCCGGGGGAGAAAAATTTCCGGTTATCCGATTAGATGGATTTTAGCTTACTTCAATAAATATTTCAGGGTGTTGTTCAGCTATACGTAATAATGATTTTGCAGGTCCCTGAGGTTTTCTTCTACCTTGTTCCCAGTCCTGTAAAGTACGAGAACTAATACCCATCAAACTAGCAAAAGCTGATTGAGATAATTTTAATTTTTGACGAATAGCTTTCGGGGGCGATGGTTCATTTAAAATTCGTGATTTAAGATCAATCTCGCCCTTCTTGAATCGCCTGATTTCTCTTATGCCATCTAAGATTTCTTGGCCTATATCTCGATCACTCATTTTCGATTTCCTCCGCAATCTTTTTTAAGATATGGCCTTTAATAGTTGCTTTTTCGTTTTTGGAATATGTCGTTAGCAACCATATTTCATCGGCCGATTTTTTCAAGTCGACCAAGAAAGTCATTCCGGTCGCAGCCGTCAAGAAAAATATCTTGGCGATTCAAACCCTTGGTGATGACATGATGAATCGCACCGGGGATATTGAGTCGTCTGTGTCAAGGCATGCCACCATGACAGCAACTCGCCAAATCAACGTCAATTAAATTATTAAACTAACTCCCCTAAAAACGCGGCGCAACTCTGGACATAACGTGGTAAACGGCTGGGTCATCTTTAACTACTATTCTCGGCATAAGGGACATGATCTGGCCTTATGTATTTTGGTGGGAAACTGCCTACTCCTATACATCGGCCGATTTTATATGATGCATTATTCGCCTGTCCCTTTTTCTCTTTCCGTTTCGAAGATAGCTCGCAACCTGAACGATTTTTTCTGGTATAGGCGCAAGGTGTCCGAGGGAACCAAGGGACCCATAGAGTATGAGTTCAGCAAAAAGGAGGTCATCCTTTCAAAGGATGGGCTGCCATGGAAGACAGTTTGGCTGATAATGAAGCGTACAGTCGGAAGAAACCCTATCTACAGCTTTTACATAAGCAATACCCCCCGAAGCACGCGGCTTAAGACCTTTGTCTGGCTTAGCGGTATCAGATGGGCCATAGAGCAATGCTTCGAGGAGACCAAGACCGAGCTGGGGATGGATCAGTATGAGGTAAAAAAGTTTGCAGGATGGAACCACCATATGTTGACGTGCATGTTGGCTCATTTTTTTCTCTGGCATTTGAAAATAAGATTGGGGGGAAAAAGTGCCAGCCATTACGCTCTCGCAGCTTAGGATTCTCTTGGAGGTGGTTTTGCCCTTGAGGACTTTCGACGTGGATAAAGCGCTGGAAATGGTGCGATGGATTCAGTACAGGAATCACCTTGCTTATCAGTCGCATCGAAAAAGGAAGGTCGAAAAGATGGCCCGCTGAGCAAAATGTCGTTGTAGGGTTAACATGGTTCACCACCTGGATTGCAGCCTTGTCGGCTGCTCCCACGCCTCCATAGTTCACCTGGCCTTATGTAACGCTTCGCGCAGTTCTTCGATTTTATACGGTTTGGAGACGACACTGCTAAAACCGTATTCTCTAAAGTTGGACATTACCGGATCACTAGAATAACCACTTGAAACAATCGCTTTCGCCTGAGGATCCAGTTCAATAAGCTTTTCAATCGCTTCCCTACCCCCCATACCACCCGGAACAGTTAGATCCAGTATGACAACATTAAAAGGGAATTGAGATTCTTGAGCTTGTTCATATAATGCTATTGCTTCGGCGCCATCTTTGGCGACCTCCACCTCATATCCGATATGCTTAAGTATCCTGCTTGCAACATCTCTCACTATTTCCTCATCGTCCATTATGAGAACTTTCCCTTTTTCGCCACGGACTATCTCTTTTGCATGCCTTTCTGTTATGAGTTCTTTTTCGGATGCCGGAAGAAGAATATGAAACGTTGTTCCTACGCCCAATTCAGATTCTGCAGTAATGTACCCATGGTGTTTCTGGACGATAGAATAGGAAATTGCAAGCCCGAGGCCGCTCCCTTTCTTTCTAGTAGTGAAATAGGGATCAAATATCTTTTGCAGATACTCATTAGGTATCCCCATTCCCTGGTCTTGTATCGATATCTTTACATAGTTTTCACCCTCCAGAGGCAGACTTTGTTTCGTCCTCTCTGTTCCAACAGTCGCTTTTTTAGCCCGCGCCTTGATTGTTCCGCCTGTAGGCATAGAGTCTACCGCATTGATGACCAGATTATTGATGACCTGACTCATCTGTCCCTCATCTATTTCAACTGGCCACAGGTCTTCCGATATGGAAAATTCGCACTGGACATTGGAACCAGTCAGGGCAAAACTGGTCGTATCTTTTAACAATTTTGTGATAGAGACTGTTTTCACAATCGGTTGCCCGCCTTTGGAAAAGGTAAGCAATTGCTGAGTCAGATCCCTTGCCATAAGGGATGCTTTTTCTGCTTCGATTAATCTTTCACAAATCTTATCTTCCGAATTTGCATACATCTTTGCAAGGGAGATATTGCCCAAAACTGCAGTCAGCATATTGTTAAAGTCGTGAGCAATACCGCCGGCGAGGATACCGATCGATTCAAGTTTCTGGACTTTTAGAAGCTCTCCCAGCATCCGCTTTCGCTCTGTAATATTTCGCACGATCGCGATAATCTGATCCTCCAGTAGTGGCAACAGTCTTGCTTCATAGAAATATTCTTGTTCCTGCACCCTTATTGAATATTCTATACTGACCATCGAGTTTGTCTCTCGTACCTGATGAATAGCTTCGACAAACTTGTCACCAACCTTC
>JAUWGF010000112.1:0-6287 GCA_030606515.1 Deltaproteobacteria bacterium
GTCAGACCAGTCAGATCCCAGCCTCTGCATCAACCATTTAATAATGACCATCAATCTTCGGGAATGGGTCTCCTTGCTGGCAAGACCCACTTCGGCCACGGGCCGGCCGTCGCGTATCAACGCCACCCCTCCCACGTAATCAGATGTCTCGATAGACAAGGTGAGCACAGATCTACCCAATCACCAAATCCCTAATCCTCTAATCCTCTAATCCTTCACCCTGAAGGAATGAATCCTAAAAGTCGAGCGATGTCATTGTAAAAAATCACCACCATCAGGGCCAGAAGAATAAAAATTCCTATCTGCTGGGCGATTGCTTTCTGACGCATGGTAAGGGGACGCCTCGTGATGCCCTCTATTGCCAGGAAGGCCAGATGGCCGCCGTCCAGGACAGGTATGGGGAGCAAATTCAGAAACCCTATGTTTATGCTGAGAAGGGCCATAAAGTAGAAAAGATTGAGTATGCCCAGTTCGGCCTGTTGTCCGGCCATCTGGGCAATCATTATGGGTCCGCCCAGGGTGGAAAGAGGAATTACACGCTGAAATAATTTCACAATAACCTGTCCCGTGAGAACTATGAGTTCCCAGGTACGGGAAAATGCCTGCCCAGTGGCAGTTAATGGACCTAATTTCTCAATCTCAAAGTCACCTGATGCTGAAACCCCGATCATGGGCACCTTAACTTCTTCACCGAATATGTTTTTAAGCTCATATATCTTTGGAATGATATCTACCGATACAGTAGTCCGGCCCCGTTGTAATGTCAGGACAATAGTACTCCCGTCATTGGCCTTGATCGCCTCAGACACCTCTTCCCATCTATGTACTTCACGTCCGTCTATAGCAACTATGCGATCTCCAGCCATTACTCCTGCCTTCTCGGCGGGAGAACCGGTTTGGACTTCGCCGATACCTGTTAAAATAATAGGTTTCCCATAAACTAGAAATATCACAAAAAAGATAAGCCAGGCGAAAACAAAATTGAAAACAGGTCCTGCAGCTACCACGAAGGCCCTCTGCCAGGCCGGTTTGTGTGAAAAAGACCATTGCCTTTCCTCCAGAGGTACTTCCTCGTCTGGTTGTTCACCAAGCATCTTTACAAACCCACCAATAGGAAACGCTGAAATGCAGTAATCCGTTGCTCCGCGCACCACACCATAGACCCTGGGCCCTATACCCACGGAAAACTTCAAGACCCTGATGCCGAATCCCCTGGCTACAATGAAGTGTCCAAACTCATGAACCAGTATTATGCCGGTAAGTACCAGTAAAAAAGACCAGACAGTGGTCATTTCGATTTCTCCAATATAATCCCTTCGGCTCTCAGTCGTGCCAGGGCATCCGCCTTTAGCACGTCATCAAGATCTCTAATTTCCTCAACAGAAAAGGCTTCAATCACTTCTCGAACGACTTCCTGTATTGCTGTAAAACTCATGCGTCCCTGAAGAAAGGCCTCTACGGCCACTTCGTTTGCCGCATTGAGGGCCGTGGTAGCAGTCCCTCCCTTCCTTGCCGCATCGTAAGCCAATCCAAGGCATGGAAATTTCTCAAAATGTGGCATCTCAAAGCTAAGAGAACCTGATTCAATCAGGTTAAGACTTGGAAGATCCAGCTCCAGACGCTCGGGCCAGGCCAGGGCATAGGCTATGGGCACCCTCATGTCCGGAATTCCCATCTGCGCCAATACAGACCCATCTATAAATTCCACCATGGAGTGTACAATGCTTTGAGGATGAACCACCACGTCTATCCGATCCACAGAAACATCAAAAAGCCAGTGGGCCTCTATCACCTCAAGCCCCTTGTTCATCAAGGTAGCTGAATCAACCGATATTTTTGCCCCCATGGACCATTTGGGGTGTCTTACAGCCTCCTCCGGTGTCACCTTGACAAGCTCGTCTTTATTCCGGTCCTTGAATGGACCACCGGACGCAGTGAGCACTATGCGCCTGACGTCTTCCTTGCGATGTCCCCTAAGACACTGGAAGATGACAGAATGCTCGCTGTCTATTGGTATTAAGGCGGCCCCCTTTTCTCTTGCAAGAGACGTAACCAGGGAGCCGGCAGTCACAAGTGATTCCTTGTTGGCAAGGGCAACGTCTTTCCCTGCCTCAAGAGCGGCAAGGGTTGGTATCAGCCCTGCCGCACCTACCATGGCTGATACAACAAGGTCTGCATCATCAACTGTTGCAACTTCTATATATCCTTCCTTGCCGTAAAGGACCCTGGTGTCGGCAAGTCCGGTCATAGATCTGACTTGATCAGCAAGCTCGGCAGTCATTACTGATACGATCTCAGGCCTGAATTGCCTTATCTGCTCTGCAAGAAGTTCGACGTTTTCTCCGGCAGCAAGGCCATTCACTGAAAACCGCCCTTTGGAGCGTCTTACAACATCAAGGACTTTTGTCCCGATGGATCCGGTAGATCCCAACAAAGATATGCGCCTGGTTTCTTTCATCTGATCAAAACCCCTTCTATCCTGCACAAGGACAGGATCCAATACAGGAAAGGAGATGCCAACAGCACCGCATCTACCCTGTCTAAGACACCTCCATGCCCGGGGAGTATGCTACCTGAATCTTTGACACCAGCAGAACGTTTGACCATTGATTCGACCAGGTCCCCCACCTGACCGACTACTCCGATGACCAGCGCCAGAGGCACCAAGACCCTTGGGTCAATTTCCTCAAAGAGAACAAACCACAGAAAAAAGGCCGCTATTGCATTTAAAACCAACCCTCCTGCAGCTCCTTCAACTGTCTTTCCCTTGCTCACATTGGGGCATAACTTGTGTCTTCCAATACCTTTGCCTACATAATAGGCCCCGGCATCACCACAAAAGACCGTTACCAGAAGAAACAGGACCCACTCCTTCCCCATGGGCAGGTAACGCAAGAGCCCTAAATGGGCCGCGCATACACCTACATAAGCTATCCCCATGAAAAATGCCGCCCAGTTCCATAAGGCATTGGACCACCTGCTGTATGAAACAAGAAACAGTAAAGCACTTCCAAGCAAGGCCATGTAAACAGCAGGAACTATAAATTCGGGATTCCCCCACAACAAGACGGAAAACAAGGGAAACAGTCCGAGCATAACCCCAAAGCACTGTATTACCCCACGCCCTGGAAAACAAATTGTAAAATACTCGTACAAACAAAAAGCTGTTGCTCCTAGGAGCACCAAGTCGAAAGGCCTCCTACCGCCCCACCAGAGCACAATGAAAAGTAAGGGGCCCAGGGCCGCCGCAGTTAAAAGCCTTTGGCGGTGCATGATTCGGAATGCTGTTCGTCAGTCAACCCAAAACGACGTTCTCTTTTCTGATACTCGAAAAGGGCCTTCAAGAGCTCCTCTTTGTCAAAATCCGGCCAGAGAGCAGGAGTGATATAGAACTCTGAGTATGCTGTCTGAAAAAGAAGAAAGTTGCTGAGCCTGTTTTCTCCGCTTGTGCGAATAAGAAGATCAGGATCAGGAAGCCCGGCTGTATCAAGGTTTGAAGCGAACATGGCTTCGTCTATATCTTCAGGGTTCAGGGTTCCTGAAAGACATTTGTGCGCGAGACGTCTGACTGCCCCTACTATCTCTGCCCTGCCTCCATAGCTCAAGGCGAGATTAAGAATCATGGCGGTATTGGAAGAAGTCCTCTCGATGGTGTCCAAAAGACAGGTTCTGACCCGTTCAGGAAGGCGTTCGATCTGTCCAATGGCCCGAAGCGAGATCTGATTCCCGAGCATCTCATCAAGCTCGCTCTTCAGATAATCATACAGGAGATCCATTAAGGCACTCACCTCTGCCCTGGGACGACCCCAGTTTTCCTGTGAAAATGCATACAAGGTCAAAACAGGTATATTTAACTCTCTACATAGACGGACTGTAGAACGTACGGCCTTTACCCCCTGCCTGTGACCCATGATCCTGGGGAGTGCTCGACGCTTGCCCCACCTGCCGTTACCGTCCATAATGATGGCAACGTGTCTTGGTAGCCGAATGAGGTCTGAAGGCTTGGCCATTCTTTTTATCAAAACTCCAGTATCTCTTTCTCCTTATCGGCAATAATCCCTTCTACTTTCTTGATATGGTCGTCAGTTACCTTCTGGACCTCATCCTGGAGCTTGAAAAAATCATCCTCTGAGATCTCCTTGGCTTTTTTCCGGGCCTTCAGACGTTCAATGGCCTCCCTTCGCACATTCCGAATTGCCACCTTGCATTCCTCGCCCATCTTTTTTACCAGTTTGACCAATTCCTTTCTGCGTTCCTCTGTCAAGGGTGGTACATTCACCCTGATAATCTTGCCGTCATTGCTGGGAGTAAGACCAAGATCGGACTTAAGAATGGCCTTTTCTATATCTCCCAGGATCTTGATATCCCAAGGCTGTATGGACAAAAGGCGGCTCTCCGGTATGGCAACAGAAGCCACCTGATTAAGGGGCATAAAAGTTCCATAGTAATCGACATTAATCCCTTCCAGTAAGGCAGCAGAAGCCCTTCCGGTTCGTACACGACCAAGGTCCCGCTCAAAGGCACCAATAGCCTTGTCCATCTTACCGCTCGCCTCTTTAATCACTGTTTTTTTCATTTTCTGTCACCCCTCCAACCAGTGTACCAACCTTCTCGCCTTTCACGGCCCGTTCTATATTGCCAGGAATCTGCATATTAAACA
Source organism: Deltaproteobacteria bacterium (assembly GCA_030606515.1). Classification (GTDB taxonomy): domain Bacteria; phylum Desulfobacterota; class Dissulfuribacteria; order Dissulfuribacterales; family UBA3076; genus UBA3076. The sequence continues at coordinate 4,661 of JAUWGF010000112.1, forward strand.
CGACTACCGGAAGACCTGCGTCCTTGGCCAGAGATATGGCAGCAGCATCCATGACCTTAAGACCCTTTTCAAGGACATCCTGATAGGTCAGGCGATCATACCTCTTCGCGTCAGGAGCGACCTTTGGGTCCTTGTCGTAGACGCCGTCCACCCTTGTGGCCTTGAAAAGGACCTCGGCATTTATCTCAAGTGCCCTGAGGGCCGCTGCGGTATCAGTAGTGAAGAAGGGATTTCCCGTCCCTGCGGCAAATATGACTACCCTACCCTTTATCAAATGATTGAGTGCCCTTCCCCTGATGAATGGCTCTGCAATTCGCCCTATCTCTATGGCTGAGAGCACCCTCACCTGGACCCCTTGCCTGTTTAAGGCATCCTGAAGGGCCAGGGAATTCATGACCGTGGCAAGCATGCCCATCTGATCGGCGGCTGTCCTGTCCATCCCCTGGGCAGAACCGGCAATCCCCCTGAAGATATTTCCTCCTCCCACAACCAATCCGATCTCCACACCCAGTCCATGGACCTGAGCAATTTCACGGGCAAGGACATCCATGACCGCGGGAGATATCCCATAAGGCACATCCCCCAGCAAGGCCTCACCGCTGAGCTTCAGTAAAATGCGCCTATAGCCCGGTGATCCTTGTGTGGTTTCACCCATTATTCCGCTTCCACCCCGACCTGGAACCGCACAAAGCGCCTGACACTGATATTCTCACCCATCTTGGCAATCAGCTCATTTAAAAGGTCCTGGATAGTTACATCCGGGTTCTTCACGAAAGGCTGCTCAAGCAGGCACACTTCCTTATAAAATTTTTCAATGCGACCATTAATGATCTTTTCAATTATGTTATCCGGCTTGCCGGACTCCTCCGCCTGTTTGCGAAAGATCTCCTTCTCCTTGTCTATAAGCTCCGGAGGAGTATCCTCTCGTTTTATGCAAACAGGATTGACGGCTGCAATATGCATGGCCACGTCTCTGGCAAACTGGACAAACTGATCAGTCTTTGCCACAAAATCCGTCTCACAATTGACCTCAACCATAACACCAAGCTTGTTACCGGCATGAATATAACACTGGACAGCGCCTTCAGAAGTTGACCGCCCCGCCCTCTTGGCGGCAACGGAAAGCCCCTTCTGACGCAGCCAGTCAACGCTTTTCCCCATATCTCCATCGCACTCCTGAAGGGCCTTCTTGCAATCCATCATACCTGCTTTGGTCCGTTCCCTGAGTTCTTTGACCATTGCAGCAGTAACCTGTGTCATTATATCAATCCTCCAAATTAATTCTGATTTTGAAAACCTGGTCTTTGGGGCCGGGTCAGAGTTCTACAGAAATTGCGCATCCTGCTTGCAGAGCGGACTAATTAAAATTGGTCCATCGCGGATTACCACACTAATCCGCAATGAACCATTTTTCAAAGCTAAACCCTCATGGCTAACAGCTAACCGCTTAACTTAGGTTTTATGAGGCACCTGTCTCAGAACCAGCATCCTCGCCTGCAGCGACTTCAGAGGCAGCGACTTCAGGACCAGCATCCTCGCCTGTAGCGACTTCAGGGGCAGCGACTTCAGGGGCAACGACTTCACTGACAACAGCAGCTTCACCGGCTGCGACCTCACTGACAGCAAC
>JAUWGF010000105.1:0-6431 GCA_030606515.1 Deltaproteobacteria bacterium
ATCAAGACCAGCGGGCTCAAGCTCCCAACGTGGGCTGATAAAATAGATTTTTACGGAGACCTGAGGCTCCGCCACGATACCCAGTGGATAGATCAAAAGAAACCCGGTAAGGACACGGATAAATATAACCGTAACCGTGAACGTTTTCGCCTCCGTTTGGGTATGAAGGCAAAAATAACAGAGACTACGGAAGTCGGGGTCAGGGTTGCTTCCGGATCAGGTTATCAAAATACTACAAACCAGAGTTGCGATGGACACGCAAGAGGTAAGGAGATTTGGATAGACAGGGTCTATGCATCCTGGAAGGCCACGGATTATCTTAAAATCACAGGTGGAAAGCATAAGAATCCCCTTTTCACAACGCCGCTCGTGTGGGACCCGGATGTCAATCCGGAGGGGGTATCTGAAAGCTTTAAATTTGATATCACTGACAGGTTCGGACTTTTCGCAAACTTGGGTCAGTATTTCGTCGAGGAGATCAAGAGCACCAACACTGATCCCACCCTCCTCGCATTTCAATTGGGCACTGCAATCAAGCCGACCGACACGATGAAACTTGATTTTGGCGTGACTTATTATAATTTCATGGACATGGATGACATTGAATATGATAGCGGTGATATCGATGATAAGACGGAATTTATAGGATACAATAACACCCACAGCCAGCAGATGGTCTTCGATAGCGACGGGGACCTGCTCAATAAATTCGAATGCTGGGAACTGGCCGCAAAACTCAAGATAAAAGATGTACTACCAGTACCATTTTCTATCTATGCCAACTATATTGTCAATACAGATGCTGATATCGATGAACTCACAGACAAGGGCGCGGTTTTTCCAGACAGCGACCCTGCAGACCTGGAGGCATATGGAAGTGATGATCGCGATACAGGTTGGCTTGTCGGGCTGTCATTGGGCAACAAGAAGAAAAAGGGCGACTGGTACGCAAAGTACCATTACCAGGAATTGGAAGATTACGCCTTTCCGGCTGTATTCGTTGACTCGGACTTTCACGGTGGAGGAACCAATAACAAGGGACACTATATGCATCTCAGGTATTATCTGATGGACAATATTCAAGCCAGGGTCTCCGGTTTTCTTACCGAGCGTGAGGATGAGAGCAAGGATGGGCAAAAGGATGAAGACCGTATACAGGCGGACGTAGTTTTCACCTTCTAAATCTTTCTAATATCTAATACAGTGCCTCGGAATGCTTGTCATTCCGGGGCTTTTTTTTGTCATTTCACCGTAAAGACGCAAAGAACGCTAAGTTTAATTCCTTTTTGTTTTCCTTTGCGAACTTTGCGCCTTGAGCGAAGCGGGCGGTGAAAAAATACTCCCACTTACCCGCACAGCAAATCCAGTACCATCAATATAGCTGTAGGTTAAGGGATTAATTAACGCTCTGGATTATCGAGATTAATATTATTGCTCTTGATCAAAAAATGGGTATTCTATAGATGTATCACTAAATTGACCGGTTCTGTTTGATCCGGTATAAACCGGCGAAACGGAAGGGGCTTTATGGGCAAGGAACGTGTATTAATAGCAAACCGCGGAGAGATCGCCCTCCGCATTATTCAGGCCTGCAAGGACCTTGGTCTGGATTACGTGGTCCTATATACAAAGGAGGACGAATTCTCATTGCACGTTCGAATTGCGCAGCAGGAAGAAAGCGGTTTTAAGAGGGCTTATCGCGTAGCTAACTACAAGGACCCCAATGAGATTTTCTCCGTGGCGGATGAGGCTGAATGCACTGCCATTCATCCTGGGTACGGTTTTTTTTCCGAGAATTACGGTTTTGCCAGAAGGGCCGCCATGAGGACCAGGCCTTTGACTTTTATAGGCCCTAAATGGGAGGTCATAAGGGATCTTGGCAGTAAGATAAACACCAAGCGTCTGGCAAAGGGCCTTAATGTACCGGTGATTCCAGGGTCTGATGGATCGATCTATAATGAATTGGAGGCTGAAGGAGTGGCGGAGGAGCTTTTTTTTCTCCAGAAAGAACAGGGCATTCAGCATCCATCTATTCTGGTAAAGGCCTCTGCCGGTGGTGGAGGTATGGGTATTGAAGAGGTCAGTCACCTTGATGCCTTCAGGAGAACATACAGACGGATACAGAACTATGCCAAGCGACAGTTCGGGGATGAGGGAGTCCTGATTGAACAGTGTCTCAGAGATTATCAGCACCTTGAAGTTCAACTTTTATGCAGTTCCCATGGTGAAGTGGTGCATTTCGGGACCAGAAACTGCACTATACAGAGCGCAGGCAGGCAAAAGAGGGTAGAAGTGGCTCCTGGCTTTGATCCTGCTGTATGTGAGTATCCTTTTGATGCAAGGGCAGTCCTGGACCGGATCGTGAAGTATTCTGTACGTCTGGCAAAACACGCGGGCTATGACAACATAGGGACATGGGAGTGGATAGTATCCAGAGATGGCAGTCCTTACCTTATGGAGGTCAATACCCGCATACAGGTTGAAAACGAGATTTCAGCGTGTATTTCAAGGCTAAACGGGAGTAATGAGCCTCCAAATTTGATCAGGGACCAGATAAGAGTGGCCCTTGGGGATAGACTGGGTTTTACTCAAAAAGATATATCCTTTGAAGGGACCAGCATAGAGATGAGGATTGTCGCTGAAGATACCAAAAGAGGTTTTGCGCCTTGGTGTGGTACCATCACACGCTTTGATTATCCGGACGAGCCCTGGGCCAGGCTTTATTCTCATGTGCCCAGAGATACGCCCTATAAGATTCCCACAGAGTATGATCCCAACTTTGCTCTTGCTATTATCTGGGGCCGGGATACGGAACAGGCCAAGGAAAGGGCCAGGCAGTTTCAGAATAGGACTATTATAGAAGGTAAAGGGGCCAGTGGCGAAAGTATTATCACTAACCTGGAATACCTCTATGATCGGATTGATGACGTGCTTCGATTTTAATTACCGACAATACATGAATGCGCACAGACCAGGTACATATGGCGGATAGCGGCAAGTTACTGAGTCAACTCGCTGATCGGATCTCATATCTTATTGATGTCAAGGGTAACAGTGAGTATGCCAATATTGGTGATCTTCTTGGACAGGTCCAGGGGCTTCGTCAGTCTCTTTTTGAGATAAAAGAGGCGGATCTTTTTGAGGAAATCGACCGGATCGAGGACAGGGTCTCCTTTCTTGAGGATAGAGTTGCTGAGAAGCTCAGTCCTGCAGAGATTGTGAACATCGTCCGGAGCCCCCAGCATTTTACCCTTATGGATATCCTGGAGAATGTGTACGACTCCTATACCGAGTTGGGCGGGGAGGGAGACTGTAATATTGATCCTGCGATAATGGTCGCCAGGGCTACCATATCGAGAAGAGTCAAAAACAAGCTCTATAGCCATCAAGTCATGGTCATAGGTCATGAAAAGGGTCGAGGAGAGGAATACAGAAACGGAGGATGTGCCAGGCCCTGGGGAAATGACAAGGCCCTGAGGTATATGAGGGTAGCTGAAACCGAAGGCATTCCCATACATTTCTATATTTTTACCCCTGGGTCCTACCCCATTGAAGATTACCCCGGAGCTGCGCAGCAGATAGCCCGCAATCTATACGTAATGGCAAAGTTAAAGGTCCCCATGGTGTCTTTTATCTCTGAAGGTGGCTCCGGTGGCGCTGAGGCAATAGGGGTTTCAGGTCTCAGGCTCATGGGTTCAAGGGGCTATTACTCGGTCATTTCTCCTGAAGGCGCGGCTGCAATAGAAGGAAAGATAAGAGAGGGCGAAAAGGTCCCCAGAGAGCTTGTGAAACACTGCGCCGCTCAGTTAAAGATAACTGCTGAAGACAACCTGAAACTTGGAACTGTTGATCGCATTATAGAGGAACCCCCCCTTGGGGCCAGGTGGGATGATTTTCCCTTTTTTCGCAGACTTCGCTATGAAATGCTTCGTGCTACCGACGAAGTAGTACTGAAGACCAAGAACTTCCGGGCCTTCCGGGCCTATGCCTTGAAAAGGCAGGCAGAGGAGGGGAAGGATGTGCCGGAGGACTTTGATTTATTCATCGGCTGGAGTCTCACAGATCTTGAAAAGGAACGACTTCTTGAATTCAGGCTCAAGAAGTATATGGAGTTGGGCAAGGGGTATTTTCTTGAGAATAGAAATGTTTTAACCGAGGGGATCAGGAAGACAAAGATCTTTGCCAGTAAGACATACTATGATCTAAGGTATGGCCTTCTGCGGCCGCACCATCGAAACGTTCAGAAAGTAATAGAAGAGGTCTCAAGTGAAGGTTCAGTGTTTCTCCGAAAGGTCACTGAGCCCGTAAGGGCGGCCTATGACTTTGTTTTTCCTCAGCCGGAGCGCCCTGGTAAAGTCGTACATTCCGAGGGGCCTGAGCGCAAATCGATTTTTGCGGAAGAGTGGGAGTCTTACGTCAGCCCGCTTGCCAACGAAGACTGTACTGTTACCTGCCCTAATGCCTCAAAATATGGATGTCTGGACCTGTGGGTGCCTGACCTCTATGGGGAATTCTGCGGAGTGTGTCCCAACTGCGGCCACCATTTTCCACTAGAGTATCAGTGGTATCTTGAGAATCTTTTTGATAAAAATTCAGTCCATGAATTCAATGATCATATAGCCTCATGCAATCCCCTTGGTTTTCAGGGTTATAATGTCCGTCTTAAGAAAGACATAAAGCGTACCGGTCGCAAATCCAGCATGATAACCTTTGATGCCGAAGTGTGGGGGCTAAGGCTTGTAGTGGCCATGCTCTTCAGTAACTTCAGGGGCGGGACAGTCGGAACTGCTGAGGGAGAGAAGTTCGTAAGGGCATGCGATGTGGCCGGTACTACCCGAAGGCCTCTTCTGGCTTACATACACAGCACCGGCGGGATCCGTATTCATGAAGGGACACTTGGTGTGGTTCAGATGCCAAAATGCACCTTTGCAGTGAGGGAATATAATGACAACGGTGGTCTCTATATAGTTGTCTATGACAATAATTCTTATGCTGGTCCTGTAGCGAGTTTTTTGGGGTGTTCACTCTATCAGTTCGGAATGCGTTCTTCCAGAATCGGTTTTGCCGGCCCAAGGGTCATAAGGGAAACCACCGGTCAGGACGTTCCCCCTGATTATCACAGCGCCAAGAATGCCCTCAAACGGGGCCACATTCAGGGAATTTGGGACAGACGTGAGTTTAAAAAAAATCTCCACGATGCTTTGATGACATTGGGCGGCCCCAACCTTTATTATAAATGAGCCTATTGCAAAATTCATGGATGATTCCGCTGAAAAAACCCACTCTGCGGCGTTGCTTCAATTTTCCAGTCACTGCGACGTACGATTAGTACGTCTCATGCCTGGAAAATTTCGCGCCTTGCATCTCGGGCCTTTTGAGCGGAATCATGTTTTAGGATTTTTTATAGTGTAATCATGGATATCAATCTAAACGACCTATTAAGGCGCTATCGTTCTTATCCCTTTGAGGACTATCCTATAGAGACACCCCATACAGGGGTCGTATTCCTTAAGTTGAAGGAAGGCCAGACAGTCAAAGGGCCTAGTGGCGAGTGGCTCCATCGACCCGGGACCCTGCTCTATGTCATTGAGAGGGAACGGAACGTGAAGAGGATGACCGCCCTCTGGGGTGGACAGGTTAGTGGAATTCGTCTTGATATCGAGGGTCAATTTGTAGAGGCAGGTGAACTGCTCTTTTCTATCCGGCACCAACTGGATAAAGAGGAAATTATTGACCGTATCCTGACCCAGGTTCTCTACGTCCTTCCCGCCCCCCAGCAAGCCAGGTATTTCCTTGCACCTGAGATTTCAGCAAAGATGGAAAAGTGGCCCGAAGAGGGTGTGTTCGTGGAGTCCGGGGATGAAGTATTGATCATGTCCCTTATGAAAAGGGACACGGTGATCAGCTATGAAGGGGTCCCCGGGGCACTTTACAAGGTCTATTTCAAGTCAGGGGATACGGTGGAACAGGGATCTTCTCTCTTGGGGATTTGTCCCCCCGATAAGCTCCAATATGTGCAGAAAGTAATCCAGAGGATCCGCACAGAGTGGGAGAAATAAAGCTACAAAAAACCGGCCAATCTCAAGGCCTTGTCCACTACTTCCAGTGGATCGTGTCCCAGGACTCGAATGATCGGCTCTTTTCCTATATCTCCCGCATCATGTATGATATCCGGCACCATACCCGCCCCATCAATGGCCCTTTTTACGCCCCATACCAGGGTAGAGCCCTCCTTGAATTTCACCTTCTCTGGTTCATCCTTTCTGGAGAACTCAGCCATTGAGTAACCAAGGTCCTGTGCCCGCTTAAGATACCCGAGATCATAACGGATATTCATGGCAGACCTGTATCCACGATCATGGCCCATCGCGGTCAATATTATCCTGGCCACATGGCTTGAGACCCCGTATGCAGGACCCCTTATCCTTGCC
>JAUWGF010000113.1:0-6229 GCA_030606515.1 Deltaproteobacteria bacterium
CGGCATGGTATTTTTTATTCTTTGGCAAACGGCTGCCAGTTTGTCCTGTTAGGATCGAGTCCCGATCCGGCTACCAATAATGATTTTTTGGGGCTAAAGCACTATTTGAATGATAACCCGGACTGCCACCTTGAAATCTCATATAATGAAGAATTGGCCCATCTGATTTATGCAGGTGCCGATATGATTCTCATACCAAGCGTATTTGAACCGTGCGGCCTGACACAGATGATCGCCATGAAATGCGGAACTGTTCCCATTGTTCGAAATACCGGCGGATTGGCAGACACAGTCTTTGACGCGGATTGCGCCCAAAAACCATATCATGAACGTAATGGCTATGTGTTTAATGATTTTGATAATCAAGGGCTTGAATCCGCTCTGAAACGGGCCATAGGCCTCTGGTATATCTATCCCAAATATTTTCGGGAACTGATGATTAATGGGATGCGATATGACTATTCCTGGAACCATCCCGCAGATCATTATTTAAATATTTACAATTATATCAAGGAGTAAGCAAAACCCACCGAACGGTAAGCGTTTACAGGGTGCTGCAGATGCGAGGCGGAGGGTACGCAGACGTACTTCCTGTACTTCAAGTGCCCGACAACAAAGCAGATGCGGTGCCCTGTGAACGCTCACAAATTAACTCTTTACAAAGCTTCTCAACCCCCGGCTCCTGCTGGGATGTCTCAACTTCCTCAGTGCCTTCGCCTCTATCTGACGTATACGCTCTCTGGTAACAAAGAAGTCCTTGCCAACTTCTTCAAGGGTATGATCTGATTGTTCGCCGATACCGAAACGCATTCGAAGTATTTTCTCTTCTCTTGGTGTCAAGGTGCCAAGAGCAATCCTGGTTTGTTCGACCAGATTTATATTTATTGTGGCATCATCCGGATGCTTTGCCTCTTTATCCTCTATAAAATCCACTAAGTGGCTTTGTTCGCCATCGCCCAGGGGAGTCTCTAAAGATATGGGATCTCTGGCCATCTTTAAGATCTGGGACACCTTGTCCCTGGACAATCCCAGGTGCTCAGCAACTTCCTCCGGCGCAGGCTCTTTCCCTGTCTCCTGTATCAGTGCCCTTGTAGCCCAAACAACCTTGTTCATGGTCTCCACCATATGGACAGGTATGCGAATTGTCCTGGACTGATCGGCAATAGCCCTGGTGATTGCCTGACGAATCCACCAGGTTGCATAGGTGCTGAATTTGTAACCTCTTTTATACTCAAATTTATCAACGGCCTTCATAAGACCTATGTTGCCCTCTTGTATAAGATCAGAAAGATGCAGGCCCTGATGGAAGTACTTCTTGGCAATGCTGACAACAAGACGGAGGTTGGCCCAAACAAGATGCTTTTTGGCATCTCTGGCAAGTTCAACTCCTTTATTGAACCGGGAAATAACGTGTTCCAGCTCTCTGGCGTTCAGCCAGGACTTCGCCAGAGATTCTTCCTCTGAAATATTGCTTAATTTCCATTTTTCCTGATTGAATGCCTGGCATAGCAGATCTTGAAAACATTTTTCGATGCGCGCCTTTCCAAAGGCCTTCATCATGGAATACCGGTTTTCCATAAGCGTCTGTTTAATCGCGTTTAAGGCATCATTATCCAGACCGGGCTTTATGGACCTTAGGAGCCCACGATTTTTCTCTTGAAGTATCTGAATCTCATCCAGAATATCTCTGAGACGGGCTTTTCCACCTCCTGAATTGGCTGGTTTTTTAGCTTTAATGTGATTTACACCTGAATTTTCTTCAGCCACATAACCAGCATTCTTCACAATGGCCCACGCTTGCTTGAGAAAGGCATCAACTACATCGGGAATAGATAATGAGGCCTCTACAAAGGCCTGCTCTCCTTCCTCCATAGCCTTTGCTATGGCGATTTCCTCTGTTCTGCTGAAAACCCTGTCGCCCATCTCCTTGAGGTAGATTCTTACAGGGTCTACACTCCCGCCCTTTCCTTCATCCAGATAAACGCCCTTTATATCATCACTTGATTTCTCTTTAACTACAACCTCAACAAGTTCTACCACATCCTCTTTAAACAACTCCGGTGTGGAGCCGTCATCCAACTCATGGACGCCTTTGTCTTCTTGATCAATGTTTCTATATAGGCTTTGTCCTCCCTCATACTTTCCACGACATGTCCGGCCGGCTTTTTTTGTCCTTTTAGAAACAGGTTTCTTGATATTTTCCTCCCCACTGGTTGGCTGATCCTCCATCAAGTAGTACAAATTACAGCTCTCTTCTTCCCTCATCAATTCCTCCTTTTTCTCAAAGGTGGCATCAAATTGGACTTTATGGCCTGCAGTTCCTGAAGATACTTACCTGAGCTGTAGTATCTGCCTCAAGAGATCTTCATCATCCACCACCTCTGCAGGGGCTTTGATCTGTTCCAAAACATTCCATCTCAAGACCTTATTGCGACGATCCTCACAATATTTTTTCAGGTCTGAAAATATCTTTTCTTCCATATCCTCAAATGGGGCAAAATCTGCAGAAAGTCGCATGGCCAAAGTCCTCAATTCAGGTACAGGCTCAAGCTGATCGTACAGGTCAGAAAGATTGAGATTCCCTGACATACTGTAGAGATGCGACATTGCCATCCAAAGCTCCCTCAAAGACGGGACCTCAATCCACAGATCCAGGCCTGCGTCCAAAAAGGTCTTCATATGCCGGGGATGCCCGAGCAGAAAACTTATCAGCTTGGCCTCCGCCCTATTTTCAGGACCCTTGCGGTTTTTGACTTCAGCAGACAGTCCATAACGCTTTCTAATATTGGGAACGACAGTACTGGAATTGCCGGCATTCAGACGTTCCCAAAGGCTTTCCTCTCTCACTCCTAATTTCTGAGCCACATGCCCTACCAGAAGCGATTTTCTGACCGGATCACTGACAGGTTGAAGGATCAACAGCACATCTTCTGTTGTCCTGAACCTACCTTCCGGGTCTTTTCCATAGGATGCCAGGCCTTGCTGAATAGCAAAATCAAGACCGGAACCGGCTGTATCTACCAGGGCCTCCCAGGAATCCTTGCCCTCACGCCTGACAAAGCTATCCGGGTCATCTTCAGCAGGAAGATTAAGCACCCTGACCCTGAGATTAAGTTTGTAAAAGAACGGAAGCGCCCTGAGGGCAGCCTTGACCCCTGCGGCATCGCCATCAAAAACCAGAATCCAGTCCTTGCAAAGTCCTCTTAATTGCTTGACATGATCCTCAGTCAACGCCGTGCCGAGTGTTGCAACAACCTGGTCTATATCGAACTGAGCCAAGGCCAGGAGATCCATGTATCCTTCAACCACATAGCCTCTGCCGGCCCGTCTGATTGCCCCTTTGTTTTGAGTCAGACCGTAAAGGACCCTGCTTTTGTTGTAGACAGGAGTTTCAGGAGAATTCAGGTACTTGGGGTGGCCATCTTTCAGGATACGACCGCCCAAAGCCACTACCTTTCCGGACCTGTCAAGGATAGGAAAGATAATCCTCCCGCGAAAACGGTCATAGTATCCCTTCCCGCTCTCCCTGGAGACAAGCAGACCCGCCTTTTCTGCCTTGTCGAGTGATAACCCTTCAGTCTTTAAATGATTTATAAGATCATCCCACCGGTCATTGGCCCAGCCCAGCAGAAACCTGGAAATGATATCTGATTTCAGGCCACGTCTTTCAAGATATGCCCGTGCATCACCGGCCCCGGATGAATGAAGGAGATTTTTTTGATAAAACCCTGCTGCCGCAAGATTGAGACCGACTAATTCTTCCGTCTCCATATGACGCTTTTGATCAAGGGATGATCTCGATCTTTCAGGAATGATTATGCCGTAACGGTTGGCCAGGGCCTTCACTGCTTCCACAAAGCTCATACCCTGCATCTTCATGAGGAATTTGAAGACGTCTCCGCCTTCGCCGCACCCAAAACAGTGAAAGATCTGTTTTTCTTCGCTAACTGAAAAGGAGGGATCTTTATCCGGATGGAAGGGACAGAGGCCGATCCAGTTTCGGCCGCTCTTTTTCAACGGCACAAATTCTCCGACGACCTGCCGGATATTTGCAGCTTCAAGTATGTTTCTAAGGACGTCTTCAGGAATATATGAACTCACGCCATACGCCCTTTAACTCAATATACCTAAAGGAGATGATGCATGAAGGATCAAGGATTCCCCTCTCCAAAAATCCGACCGCAAAGTCATGGAAACCACTACTTTGTTGGACGGTCATATTAACAAGGCAGGGCAGGCTGTCAATAGGGGTTCACAGGTTCAGGGTTCACCGTTCAGGGTTTTTCGGTAAACCCCGAACCTCTGAACCCTTGAACCCGTGAACGGTTGCTACAAATGCCGGCAAGAACTGTCTGGAAATCTTTGGGAAGACGGGTAAGGCGGCCGGATCTATCTGTTGCTGCGTGAACGGTATAGCCCCTAACCAGTAAGCGCTGGTCATCGAATCGATGTATTAGAAAATGAAATCGAATCGAGAATTTAGAAAAATTTTCCAGTGAAGTTGATAACTCAAGCAGGTCGTCATAATGGGCTGGGGCCTTATAGCGGCAATAAGCCTCGCTCACAGGGAGTATAAGCCCTTCATGCTCAAGATCGCGATAAGATGTCTTGAGCATGGACCGCAAAAACTCAGTGCGCCCCATCTCAAAAATTCTCAGATAGTTCCCATAGTACACCACACCGCCGGTATCAGTATCACCGTAAATCACCCTATAGGAGAGGCGGTGTATTGGTTCCTTGAGTTCAATTGGGCCGGGCGTTTCTTTGTTCACTTGCCTTCTTTTTCGGATTGAGTTCCACCTCTCTAGGCGTCACGCCTATGAACCTCTGCATCAATTTGTGGCCCTCTTTGATCATTATAGGGCTTTGCTCGGCCGCAGGCTCGCTAAAGGTGGCATCTGAATTATCTTTCGGGTTCAAGCTGTCATAAATAACATAGGGTACCGGTCCCGGACCATGGGTTTTAAGGCTCACCGGCGTATAGTGATCCGGGGCAACCAGTATCCGGTAAGATCCTCCCATATCCCTCAGACCATCCATGACAGGTCCCACCACTTCTTTATCAAAGCGCTCTATGGCCCGGATCTTTTCGCGAAGATCACCCATGTGACCTGCCTCGTCAGGGGCCTCAACATGCACAAGCACGAGGGTCTTTTCTTTTAATGCCCTCAGGGCTGCATCCGCCTTGCCCCTGTAGTTTGTGTCCAGATAACCAGTAGCCCCGGGCACATTAATAACCTCCATACCAGCCCAGACACCCAGACCCCTTATGAGGTCAACCGCAGCCACAACCGCGCTATCTATGTCATAGAGCTGAGAAAACGTGGCAAACAGCGGCCTTCGGCCCTGGCCCCATGGCCATAGTGCGTTTGCAGGCAGTTTTCCCTCGGCCCGCCTCTTTTCGTTGACAGAGTGACGATGGAAAAATGTAATGGCCTTGGTAAGAAGTCCATACAGAAGTGGCTCCTCCTCGTAAATATGCCAGGCTTCAGTAACATCCATTCCAGTGAAATCATGAGGTGGTACAGTGGAAATACCTTCTGGACCACCGCGCCAAAGTAACAGATGGCGGTAACTTACGCCGGCAAAAAGCCCAAAAGAACGACTGGACACCAATGGTGCTAAGTCCTCTATTAGCATGTGAGCTTCTTCAGTGCTTATGTGGCCGGCGCTGTAGTCTTCCATGTAGACCCGGCCCTCTCTGAATCTCAGGGTAACCAGATTGCACCTGAATGCCACGTCCTCTGGATTCATCTGGACACCCATAGCAGCGGCCTCCAGGGGTCCGCGGCCAGTATAAAACTTTTCAGGAGAGTATCCTATGAGTGACATATTGGCTACATCGCTCCCCAAGGGGAAACCCTCTGGAATGGTAAGCACCCTGCCCAGCTCCCCCAACTTGGCCAAGTGGTCCATGGCAGGAGTCCTTGCCTTTTCTAAAACAGTCTTGCCCCCCAGATCGTCGATTGGTAAATCAGCCATACCATCTCCGATCAGTATCACATACTTCGAAGCCGGAAGTTCCATCTTGGGTATGTCTTGAGCCTGATCAGTAGATTCAGCAACATTTATTGTGTTGACGTCGGTCACAACAGAACTCCTTCTTAAATAAAATCCCTCAATCCCTCAAGGGTCTTAAGATCTTCGATGCGGATGACCATGGTCTCACCTGAAATTACGTCAAGTGAGCCAATTTGCTTTAATGCTTCGCGCACCTTGGCCTCATGGG
>JAUWGF010000013.1:0-19756 GCA_030606515.1 Deltaproteobacteria bacterium
CGAGGGTCAATTTGTAGAGGCAGGTGAACTGCTCTTTTCTATCCGGCATCAACTGGATAAGGAAGAAATTATTGATCGCATTCTGACCCAGGTTCTCTACATCCTTCCTGCCCCCCAGCGGGCCAGGTACTTCCTCGCACCTGAGATTTCAGCAAAGATGGAAAAGCAGCCCAAAGAGGGCGTATCTGTGGAATCCGGGGATGAGGTATTGATCATGTCCCTTATGAAAAGAGACACGGTTATCAGCTATGAAGGCGTCCCAGGGGCACTTTACAAGGTCTATTTCAAGCCAGGGGATACTGTGGAACAGGGATCTCCTCTCTTGGGGATCTGTCCTCCTGATAAGCTCCAATATGTGCAGAAAGTGATCCAGAGGATCCGCACGGAGTGGGAGAAGTAGGAGTCGCCGGCATTAAAAGTATCCTGTTTGCCCTTCAATTTCTAACCATAATTCCCCTGGCTCCCGGTTTGTCATTCAAAGATTCGGAGTTGAGGGCATCCCTTGCGTTTTTCCCGTCAGTCGGCCTATTACTTGGTTGCCTGCTTGCAGGTTTTGACAGCACAGCAAGGTATCTGTGGCCTCCATCTGTTGTGGGCGTAATGGATGTGGCCTTGCTGGCCTTTCTTACCAGGGGATTGCACCTGGATGGACTTGCTGACACGTCTGACGCCTTGGGAAGCGGGGCAGGGCCAGAAAAGGCCTTGAGTATCATGAGGGACAGCCAAAGCGGGGCACTTGGAATCCTGGTCCTTATACTCGTATTATTACTTAAGTCATCAGCCCTTGCGGTATTGTCCGGTTGGGGGGCCTGGGAGGTAATGTTGTTGTGTCCCTGTCTGTCCCGTTGGGCCCTGAATGTCACAGCGGCGTCGTCAATCTATGCCCGGCCAGAAGGGGGGCTTGGCAAGGCCTTTGTGGGGCCTGGTACCAGGTGGACCCTGGCACTGGCCGGTCCGACGGCCCTTGGTGCCGCGTGGTTTATCTGGGGGCTATGGGGCATCTGGTTCTTTGCCGGGGTAGTAGCCTGGAGTCTGCTGGTATCTTTATGGTTTAAGATAAGGCTTGGAGGTGTCACAGGGGATGTGCTGGGAGGCCACCTGGAAATATCCGAGACCTTGTTGTTCCTCGGTGCAGCAGCGGTTTGCAGAATTAATTTTTGATTCTGCTGAAAAGACTCAATGAAAAAACCCACTCGTATTATCCTCTTAAGACATGGGGAAGTAGAAAATGCAGGGAGTGTCTTCTACAGCCGGCAAGATGTATCTCTTTCAGACTTTGGCAGGAAGCAGAGCCTCGCCTTGGCGGATAGACTGAAAGACGTCCCTTTCCGCATGGTCTTTAGCAGCGATCTCAGCCGCTGTCTCTTTCTGGCAGAAGCAATTGCCGAGAAAAGGGGTCTTGCAGTGGAGGCCAGGTCAGAGTTAAGGGAAGTGGGCTTTGGCCGTTGGTCCGGTCTTAGCTGGGAGGCCGTGGAAGCAAGATATCCGGGTGCCCTGTCAGAACGCATGGAAAAACCGGAGTCTTACAGACCACCGCAGGGAGAGAATCTGATAGAAGTCGCTTTACGGGTATGGCGCGTCATAGATGAGGTTCTCAAGAAGTGCAAGGAAGAAGCAGTAGCAATCGTAAGTCATGGTGGTGTGAACAGGGTCTTGATTGCAAGGGCAATAGGCCTTTCGCTCAATAACATATTTACCCTTGAGCAGGATTTCGCTTGTGTCAACGTCCTGGATTTTTACCCGGATGGACCGGTGATCTTACGTTTACTGAACTGGTCAGCAGATAAAGGAATCACAAGGGCTTAGGGTTCAGAACCACGAACCCCGAACCTGTAAACGCCTACTTTCTCACAGTCGAGGCCTTGTCCAGGTCTATGATATTGCTGTTGCCGGGGTACTTCCTGGTTACATAGCGGGTCACATTACTGATTTTTGTAATCAGATCACCAAGTTTTTCAATCTCTTGGCATATGGACTGCAGTATTCGAAAGTTTGGATCATTTTCACTTACACGATTCTTCAGTAGCTCGCCCCATCCCAGGATGGACTGCATAGGTTGGGTCAACTCATGGGCTGCTGATCCTGCCATTTCAAAAACGCCTTTAAGCCTCTCTTGCTTGAGAAGTACATCCTGTGCCTGTTTGATTTCAGTGATATCCAGAGCCAGTTCCGCAACCTGTACGATATTTCCTTGGAGATCCTGGATAGGGATTGCAGTCACCAGAAGCCAGCGATCTGTTGTCGGATTATGGTGTTCTACAGACTGGGTTTTGCCCGACGACAATGCTACTTTGGCCGGACAGTGGGCACAAGGAAGACAATCCTGGGGAATAATCTCAGTGCAGAGCTGTTTTTGAGAGAAATCTCCTACTTTATAAAGGTCTTGGGCTATTGAATTCATCCAGGCCACGGTACGGTCTGAGTTTAGCAGGACCAGAGCAGCTCCCATGCCCTCCACGACCCTTTCCCATTTATTCCTTTCTTGAGTCAGCCTCTGCTCCATGGCCGCCTTTTCCAGGGCCCTTTTTATATGCAGTTCCAGCTCCTGGGTGTCAACCGGCTTCTCAAGATAGGTATATGCCCCTTGTTGTACTGATTTGACCGCATCTTTCACTGTTCCATATGCAGTCATGATGATAATTGGGACGTGTGGATCTCTGAGATGGATTTTTTTTATAAGATCTGAGCCTTTCAGGCCTTCCATGCGTTGATCGGTAAGCACTATTGAAAAGTTGCCTTGTTCAAAAACAGACAGGGCCTCATGGGGATCTATACAGGCTACCACACGGTATCCCATAAGCCTTAAGCGGATCTGCATTACCTGCAAGATGTCACGGTCGTCGTCTACTACCAATATCTGTGGAGGAACAGCATTATTCATTTTAAGATTGATAGCTGATGCCAGCAGGAATCCGTTTTTGTCTTAAGGATAAGTCGGCAAAGTTTAAGCTTCATAGTTATAAGCAAGATTAATACCGTTTGAGTCAATTGATAATGCTGGTTGTGCTTAAAGCACTTTCGGCTTCAGGCTTTCAGCTCCTATGCAACGCCGCAGATTGGGTTTTTTCAGCGGAACCAGAAATGATATCTGCTCTGTAAACTACGCTTTGAGCAAACAGGGGGCGGGGGTGAGTTGAATAAGACTTTTTCCTTCAATAAGTAGTGAAATTCATACACTTTTATCCTTTCAGGACCCTGAGGCTCAAATCACTTGCCCCGGCAGAGTGGGTAAGCAGCCCTACTGAGATTATGTCCACCCCGGTTTGGGCAATTTCCCGGACATTTTCAAGGCGTATACCACCTGATGCCTCAAGGATTATCCGGGGTTTGAGCCTCCTTGCAAGGGATACGGCATCCTTGAGTGTTGCTGGGTCCATGTTATCCAGAAGCACTGCATCCGCCCCGGCCCCTATGGCCTCCTCAAGTTCTTCAATTCCTGTAACCTCTATTTCCAGTAAAAGCGTGTGTGGTGCCTTGGCCCTGGCCCGGGTTATGCTCTCTTTTATAGAACCGCATGCTGTGATGTGATTGTCTTTTATAAGTAGGCCGTCTGAGAGACCATAGCGATGGTTATGGCCTCCTCCTACCCTTACCGCATATTTCTGAAGTAGTCTTATCCCAGGTGTAGTCTTTCTTGTGTCCACCAATCTACAGGGAAGACCTGAGAGTTCCTTGACAAAATCTCCGGTAAGGGTGGCAATTCCACACAGGCGTTGAAGGAAATTGAGTGCCACCCGTTCTGCCTGGAGAATAGCAGCAAGCTTCCCGTAAAGCCCCATGACTGCATCGCCGCTGGAGACCTCTGAGCCCTCTTCCCTTATTTCTTTAAACTGGATGTCCGGGTCCATTTGCATAAAGGCCTCTTGGGCTACAAATGTCCCTGCCACTATGGCAGCTTCCTTGGCAACAATAACGGCTGAGCCAAAGGCCTCAGGGGGCACTATGGCGTCGGTGGTTATGTCACCGTGTTCAAGGTCCTCTGCCAGAGCTGCGGATACCTGCTGATTGTATAAAAAGCGGTGGGGCGGATAAATAAGTGAAGCCATTGTCTAGCTCCTGAGTATACCTTCAAGGGTCTCTTTGTGGGAGACAATTTTTTTCAATTTGGTCTGGAACTTATTGACCTTGTCGCGTTCCTTTTGCACGATCTCTTGAGGTGCCTTGGAAAGGAAATTTTCATTCTTGAGCTTGGCCTCTGTCTTGGCAAGCTCCTTGCCGAGCTTTTTTTCCTCTTTGGTGAGCTTTCGAAGTTCTTCCTCAATATCCACAAATCCCTCAAGAGGTATGAAAATCTCAAGATCTTCGAGTATGACCGTAGCTGCACCCTCAGGACGTGGTTCTCCTTCTTTCAGGAGGTTCAGGGTCTCCACCCCGGCAAGGGTATTTATGGCCTTTTCCTGAGAATCCAGAAAATCGTAGGCCTTCTCAGAGTGTGGCAGGGCGATGACAATTATTTTGGCCCCAGGGTGTATTCCAAGCTCAGATCTTGCGTTTCGGATTGAGCTTACCACCTCCATAACATGTTTGATTATGTCTTCTGCCTGGACATCGCTCCAGGCATCAACATGCTTGGGGAAGGGAGAGACCATGATGTGATCTCTTTGCCCTGGCAGATGGTGCCAGAGTTCCTCTGTCACAAAGGGCATAAAGGGATGAAAGAGCCTGAGGCTGTGATCAAGCACGGTAAGTGTTACCCATCTGGCCGCGTCCTGTCGATCAGGTTCAGCTCCGGTAAGTGCGGGCTTTGCAAGCTCAAGATACCAGTCGCAGTACTCATGCCAGAAAAATTGATATAGTTCTTTTGCAGCAACATCAAAGTCAAATTTATCCAGGGTCTTCCGAACAGTGCCGGTCACCTGGTTGAGGCGTGAGAGTATCCACCTTTCTGACGGATCGGAAAAAGAATCAGGCTCAGGAGGCTCGGCCACGGCATCTTCACTGGTTTTAAGATTAAGAAGTACAAACCGGGCTGCGTTCCAGATTTTGTTGACAAAGTGACGGTAACCCTCGATCCTCTCTTCTGCCAGTTTTATGTCCCTGCCCTGGGCTGCAAAGGCCGCCAGAGTGAAGCGTACCGCATCGGTTCCGTATTTCTCCATGATGGTCAAAGGATCAATTACATTCCCCTTTGACTTGCTCATCTTTTTACCCTCGATGTCCCTGATAAGGGCATGTAGATATACATGCCTAAACGGGACATCCCCCATGAAGTGAAGGCCCATCATCATCATCCTGGCCACCCAGAAAAACAGGATGTCAAAGCTTGTTATAAGCACTGACGTGGGATAAAAGGTCTCAAGTTCAGGGGTCTTGTCAGGCCATCCGAGGGTAGAGAAGGGCCAGATGGCTGAACTGAACCAGGTATCAAGTACATCGCTTTCCTGCTCGATGTCAGTGTTTCCGCACTTGGGACATGCTTTAGGCTCCTCCCTTACCACAATGACTTCGCCGCAGGCTGCGCAGGTCCAGGCCGGGATACGGTGCCCCCACCAGATCTGGCGGGATATGCACCAGTCCCGGATAGTGGTCATCCACTCATCATATGTCCTTTCCCAGGAGGCCGGGACCAGGATGGTCTGCTTATCCTTCACTGCCTTGAGGGCAGGTTCTGCCAGGGGCGCAACCTTTACAAACCACTGTTTTGAAAGTCTGGGTTCCACCACTGTCTTGCAGCGATAACATATGCCAACTGCCAAATCGTAAGCCTCTTCCTTTTCCAGCAGGCCTTGTTTCTTCAGGTCAACAATGACCTGCTTCCTGGCCTCATAGCGGTCGAGACCGGCATACTGGCCGGCAGCTTCAGTGAGCATTGCGTTTTCATCAAAGATATTGATGGATTGGAGTCCCTGTCTTTTTGCTATTTCAAAGTCATTCAGGTCGTGAGCAGGGGTGACTTTTACTGCACCTGTGCCGAACTCGGGCTCTACCGCAGCATCTGCAACCACTGGTATGCGCCTGTTTAACAGCGGGAGCATAAGATCTTTGCCGACGAAATCCTTGTAACGGGGGTCTTCCGGATGGACGGCCACTGCCGTATCTCCAAGCATGGTCTCCGGTCTTGTGGTGGCAACGGTTATGAATTTGGTGATTTGGTGATTTGGTGATTTGGTGATTTCCTTTGCTTTTTCAGCAAGGGGATAGCGCATGTACCACAGGTGTCCTTCTGTCTGTTTGTGCTCCACCTCAATGTCAGCAAGAGCAGTATGGCACCTCGGGCACCAGTTGATTATATAATTCCCTCTGTATATAAGACCCTCTTCATACAGGCGTACAAAGACCTCTCTTACAGCCCTTGAAAGGCCCTTGTCCATTGTAAATCTTTCCCTTGACCAGTCACAGGAACAGCCAAGGCCCTTTAGTTGCTCTATGATTCTGCCGCCGCTCGAGGCCTTCCATTCCCAGACCTTCTCTATGAACTTCTCTCGTCCGAAGTCATGGCGGGACTGACCTTCCGCATCCAGACGGCGCTCCACCACAATCTGTGTGGCAATACCGGCATGATCTGTTCCGGGGACCCAAAGGGTGTTATATCCATCCATCCTTTTGTATCGAACAAGGATATCCTGAAGAGTATTGTTAAGGGCGTGGCCGATATGCAGTACACCCGTGACATTGGGAGGCGGTATCACCATGGAGAAGTATGGACGCTCAGGGTCAAACGTGGCTGTGAAAAGACCTTTCTCCGTCCACTCTTTATACCAGTGCGGTTCTACGTCACGGAAGTCATAGGCCTTGGGAAGGGCTTTATTGGATGCCTCATCAGGCATTAGCATTGAACTCCTTTCTTAGAAATCACGGACCAGAATAGCCTTGGTCCGGGAAAAAGACAACAGTAAGGAGCCGATTTGAATCAGCCGCCTGCGGCAAAACTCTTTTTTATTGACTGAGAGGTCAACGCTGGTATAAAATGATTTGATGATTTCACCATCTTTAAGTCCAGCCTATCTTTTGCTTTTAAATCAGCAACACGATTCCAAGCAAGCAATGGCAGACCGGGTATGGAAAGACGCATCCTCAAGGATTTTGCAAAAATTTCCGTAACTTCTCAATAAGTCCGGGTAACAGTCGTGGATAGTCGCAAAATATGATTTGCCCGGACTTATTGAGAAGTTACAAATTTCCGACTAAAACGCTTTCAGGTTTTTCATAAGTTTCCGATATAAAAAACAGTAAGCATAAGACAGGGGGGATGAAATGAATAAAATTGAAAAAAGGCATGAAGGTGTTGGGAGAAAGCCCCTTAAAATTATTGCTTGCTCAACCTTTTTTGTGTTTTCAATATTCCTGTCTCATCTGGCTTTTGCGGCTGGAGGAGTTCCCGCCATAACGATCAGCGTCAATGATCAGGGAGAAACCATAATCCTGTCTGGTGGGGAGATATTAGACATATCCGCTGGGGATGGCTGGCGCACTTTTAGATTGTCTTCCAGTGTAACGATCAGAGCTTTTATTGATCCTGACACGGATAAGGCAACGGTGTGTGTTGTTACCGGCACGGTTGAGGTGACTTCCGAAGGACAGACGGTAACAGTCCATCAAGGGGAGTGCGCAGAAGGTCCTACGCTCAGGCCAACTTGGCCTGAGCTACCCGATCCTCCACCCGATCCACCTAAAAGTCCTTCTTCGTGATAAATGGACTCGGTTGCTGATAACTTAATCTAATGTGGAGTAAGATATGTCTGCATTTCATGTAAGAAGAAGATATTGGAAAGTATTTTTCTTGTCTTCAGTGTTTCTTGCCTTTATTTCAATTCCTCTTCTTAGTTTGGCCATAAAACCGGCCGATATACCTGGTAACATTCACTTTGGTCAACTGGAGATTCACCCTTCACTGAGTCTTAAGGAAGAATATAACGACAATATATACGAACAGGCTAGTGGGGAGACAGGGTCAGCCATAACAACTATTTCTCCTGAGATCGCGTTTCAACTTCCCTTACAAAGACATCTCTTAAATATGGATTGCCGGGCTGAATTTATCGAACCTTCACGCCATCAGAATTATCAAGCAGACAATTATTTTGCCAACATTATGCTCGATTTGGACTTTAACAGATTAAATATCCAGATTGGCGACAATTGGGCACGTGATTCCGTTGCACCTGATTATAAAGAGGATATCAGGAATGACTACTACCAGAACCACTTCTTCCTTGATACATATTATAAGCTTGCCGACCGCTATAAGATAAAAGGCTTCTACAGGAATGAAGACAGAGACTTTAATAAGTTTCACAAGTACTGGCAGCCTGATCCCAGACTGGATAATTACACGCAAAATGAAGTCGGTTTTAACCTTTTTTACCGTTTTTTGCCCCTGACCTCAGCACTTGTTGAATACGGCTATGTCAATAAAAATAATAATGACATGGGACTTCCATCAACTGACTCTGATACTAACCGTGTATGGCTGGGCCTGACCTGGGAAGCAACCTCAAAGATCACCGGGACAATTAAAGGCGGTTATGTATACAGAGACTACGAAGCTGGCATAGATGATTTTGACGGCTTCGGGATGAAAGGGGATCTCAATTATGCATTGACTTCATATACTACAATTGGTTTACATGGATTCAGAAAGCCTGTTGATACTGCAGTTACTGAAGAAGAGGAAGTTTACGGGCCATACTATATTTCCACCGGGGGGACACTTTCAGTAGACCATAAGCTCACCCATAAGATTAGAGCCAGTGCTGACGTGTCTTACTGGAATGACCGCTATGAGGAAAAAGGAACGGCCGGAAAAGAGGCCGGAAAGAAAAGGGATGACGATCGCTTCGGTGTCGGTGTCGGTGTTAATTACCAGGTCCAGGACTGGCTCGGATGCAAGGTAAGTTATAGTTATATGGATAATGATTCTAACTTTGATTATGAGGACTACAGGACAAATATTATAGCAGGCAAGATATCCCTTGCCTTTTAATCAATACATATGAACCACTTGCAAACCCCATCGTAACCGTTCACGGATCAAAGGTTCAGATTTCCGGTGAACCTTGAACCTCTGAACCCAGAACCCCTACAATATGTCTAAATTTAATTGCATAAAACATAGTCCTGTCTTTGTTATTTTCTTTTTTTTGTGTTCCATTTTTTTTCTCTCTTGTGCACGTTATCCCACCATACCTGAAATAGAGAGTGTTGAAAAAACGATAGTGGAAGAAGAAGCGCCTGAGAGCGAAAATATCGGCGAGATTTTCCAAGAGAAGGCCCCGGCTCTTATTCTCCATACGGAGACTGACAAGGAGGATTATGAAATCGGTCCACGGGATGTCTTAGAGATAGTGATATGGGATCACGATGATCTGAAAAGGCAAGTCCATGTCTCCCGAAAAGGAGAGTTTTCTTTTCCCTTAATAGGCAAGGTCCATGCAGATGGTATTACTGTAGCCCAACTGGAAAAAAAGATAGGGGACGAACTGTCCGGAAGGTATATCATAGATCCCCAGGTAACGATCACAATAAAAGAATATAGAAGCAAACGGGTCTTTATTCTGGGAGAGGTGGAAACCCCCGGCGAATATCCCTTGACCGGAAAGACAACCCTGGTGGAGGTTCTCTCCCAGGCAGGCGGTCCCACTGAGGACGCCGGCAGTGAAGTAATAGTGATCAGGCCAAAGAATCACAGGGAAAATCCAGTATCCCTGGAAGAGGCAAGAGAGGATGAGATTATCGATCTGAATCTGAGAAAGCTCCTGGAAGGAGATACAAGGCAAAACGTCTTTCTCGAGCCGAACGATACTATCTATATACCCCATGAGGAATACTTCTATGTATTCGGGGAGGTTAAAAAGCCCGGAAGATACGGTATGGAAAAAGGGACTACAGTGCTCAAAGCGATCACTACTGCCGGTGGGGTCAGCGAAAAGGCAGCCATAAACAAGACCAGGATAGTCAGGGAACAGGAAGGGGCAAAAATACAGATCCCAGTGAAAATGACAGATCCCCTGGAGCCTGAAGATATCGTGATGGTCCCGGAAAGTTTTTTTTGAAATGGATGAAAGATGCAGAATACAAAGGACATGGAAACCAGAATACCTGACGAATATTTAGAGGAAGAGGTCCACTTAAGGGATTACTTAAGGGTAATCCTTAAGAGAAGGTGGATGATTGCCGTGGTCTTTCTTGTTCTTGTGACTACGGTGACCATCAGTAACCTTAATAAGGATCCTGTTTACCGGGCCACCACCCAGATCCTGATTGATACGGAAAACCCCAATGTGGTTAATGTGGAGGAGGTCCTGGGACTAAATGTAAATGCCTTCGACCGAGACTATTATCAGACGCAATATGAGATCCTGAAGAGCAAGTCACTTGCATTAAAAGTAATAAAAGACCTCGATTTGAAGAATAGCCCTGAGTTTGCCCCGAAAAACGGGGGGTTCAGCCTGATGGGGGTCTTGGGTTCTGTTTTAGGGTGGATTAAGGGGATAACTTCATCGGCAGAAGACGCGGAAAATCCGGCGGACAAGAATTTTAACCCGGATCATGAATACAATAGTATCATAGGAGCATATTCAGGAAGGCTGAATATTTCGCCCATAAGAAACAGCCGCCTGGTAGATGTGAGTTTTGAAGGCGGAGATCCTGAGATTATAGCCAGGATTGCTAATACTCATGCGAAACTCTATACGCAAAGTGGCCTGGAAAGAAAATACTCTGCTTCTGAAGATGCGATTGCCTGGCTCAACTTGAGGATAAAGGAAGAGGCCAAGGTCCTGAAGGAGAAAGAGACCGATATTCAGAAATTCCGCGAACAGGAAGGATTGGCAGCCATAGACTTTGAGGATCGGCAGGGCATTATCATCCAGAGTCTTAATGATTTAAATGCTGCATTGATCCAGGCAACGACCGAAAGATTGAAAAAGGAAAATTTTTTTGCCGAACTCACCAGGCTTTCCCAACAACCTGAAATGGTTGAATCCATGCCGTCAATTGCAACTAACCAGGTCATTCAGGAACTGAAGAGTCAACATGTAGCGCTTACGGGAGAATACTACAATTTATCCAATAAATACGGCAAAGAACATCCGAAGATGGTCAGGCTTTCCGCAGCCATGAAAGGTATAAATGAAAAAATTGCCCAAGAGGTAAAAAAGACTCTGCAGAGCGTTGAAACTGAATACCGGGTGGCATTGGCTGAAGAAAAATCCATCCGGGAAGCCATGGAGGAAAAGAAAAGGGAGGCTCTGGCCCTCAATGATAAACAGATAGGATACAATTCCTTAAAAAGAGATATGGAGACCAGCCGCTCCATGTATGAATCACTACTTACAAGGGTAAAGGAAGCCGGTCTTACCGAGGGGTTGGAGGCAACCAACATCATGGTGGTTGATCCGGCCAGAATCCCTGATTACCCGGTGAAACCCAAAAAAGCCCGGAATATCCTTTTGGCAATAATAGTAGGTCTCACCCTGGGTGTGGGAATGGCCTTTTTCTTTGAATACCTTGATAATACCATAAATACACCTGATGAACTTGAGCGATACTTAAAGGTCCCCATTTTGGGCGTAGTAAGTAAGTTCAAGATTGATACGCCTGGTAAAGAGATTATAGTTCATTCCAAACCCAAGTCGTATATTGCCGAGGCCTTCAGGACCATCAGGACAAACCTCCTGTTTTCTTCACCTGATGTTGAAAAAAAGCACATCCTGATAACATCAGCACTTCCCAGGGATGGAAAGACATTGCAGGCTGCCAATATTGCCGTCTCCTTTGCCCAGATGGGGAAAAAGGTCCTTTTAATAGACGGAGACATGAGGAAGGCAAGGATTCACGAAATTTTCAGTCTTGAGCGTTCTCCCGGACTGTCCGAGTATCTGGCAGGCAAGGAGTCAGGTCCCCAGCCGACTGAAATCGCCGGCCTTGAAGTTTTCACCGCCGGCAGAAGTTCTCCAAACCCGTCAGAGCTTCTGGGATCAAAAAGAATGAAAGAACTGCTTGAGTCTGAGAGAGCCAAGAATAATTTCGACATGATCATTATTGATTCTCCTCCCGCACTCTCAGTAGCCGATGCCGCCATTCTGTCTGCTGTTACAGACGGAGTGGTCCTGGTAGTCAATGCCGGCTCCACACCCAGACCCGCCATTCAGCGGGTAATCCAGCAACTCTCCGATGTAGAAGCCAAACTTATCGGATGCGTCTTAAATGATATGGATTTTGAAAAAGAGAGCTACTATTATTCATACTACTATAGATATAAAAAATATTATGACCATTATTACGGGGAAGAAGAAGAGGGAAAGGAAGAGACAAGGAAAAAGGAAGTGGTTAAGCCTGTCAAGGGTATAAATCTAGATTATGCAACTGCCAAGTTTGCCGAAGTCTCCGAAGCCGTAAATCGGAGGTTGCGCAGAAATACATAGGTATTTAAAGTGATCGACCTCCACTGCCACATACTTCCTGATCTGGATGACGGGCCGCGGGAATGGCAAGAATCCCTCGAGATGTGCGAGATTGCCTTCAGAGACGGGATTCATACCATCGTGGCAACCCCGCATATAAAACCCGGGGTATACGAACCTGAAAAAAACCTTATTTTATCCAGAATCAAAGAGCTCAACAGACGTATAGAAAAAACCAAATGGGTAACCAGCCCGACCGGTTCCATGCCGCTCACCATCCTCCCCGGTGCTGAAGTCCATTTGCAGCCGGACATTATTTCGAAAATTGATGATGTAGCCATCAATCCATCAACCGGCCCCATGCGCTATTTCTGTCTGGAGTTGCCTGATTATTTCCTTTTTTCCCGTGTTAAAGATTTAATACGGGAACTCAGATCAAAAGATATTGTCCCCATCCTGACCCACCCTGAGAGGAATTTGACGATCATGAGGAATACCAGGCTCCTTTTTGAATTTATCAAGGCAGGTGTTTTATCACAGGTGACTGCCATGAGCATAACCGGGGAATTCAACCGGGAGATACAGAAAATTACCAGGAAGATGATCACATCCGACCTGGTCCATATCATTGCCTCTGATGCGCACTCCAGAGACGGGAGGCCGCCCATTCTCTCCCGTGCAGTGGAAGAAACGGCAAAAATAATAGGAATAGACAGAGCGGAAAAGATGGTGCAGGATATCCCGCAGGCTGTTATTGAGGGAAAAGAAATTGTAGCCAATCCAAAAAATGCCCCTATCAATTTGTAACATAGTCATCGAATGCGGCATCATCTTCCTCATTGTCTTCACCCCCCTTGCCTTTGGCACGGTGCATGTCTGGGCCTACACGGTGATGGAGCTTACTGTCCTCTTTCTTCTGCTCGTATGGTTGCTGAAGCTCATATATTTAAACCGCTCTTTCCCCGGTTTTCGGCTTTTATTAGTTAAAACGTCCTTAAACCTTCCCCTCTGTCTTTTTTTCCTGCTGGTCCTTTTCCAGATGGTTCCGTTATCCCCGTCAGTGATCGAACACATCTCGCCCAATACCTACGATCTTTATATTCAAACCGTACCCGGATACGGGATGCAGGAGGCAGATCTTAACGCATCAGATAAAATCAGCGCCAACAGATCGCTCTCCATCTACTCTCATGCTACCAGGGACGAATTTCTCAAGGTTCTTGCCTATGTTGCTGTTTTCTTTCTAATAATCAATAACATAAAGACCAGAGACCAGATGCGACGGCTTGTTCTTGCCATTATAATAACTGGGACCATTGTAGCCTTTCTGGGAATCCTGCAGATGTTAAGCGGAACCAACAAAATCTATTGGTTCTGGCTGTCAAAATACAAGATCGGCAACTATTTCGGTCCCTATGTAAATCCCAACCACTTTGCCGGCTACATGGGGATGGTAATTCCTATGGGTATCGGCCTCTTAATTGCTCACTTACTTAATTGTTCATTTATTCCTGCCGGCAGTTGGCGTCACCGCCTCTCTGTCATTGAGTCTCACCTTTCAAAAAACAGCCTGCTCATCTTTTTAATCGTTATAATGGGATTGTCCCTGATTTTTTCTCTCTCCAGGGGGGGTATCCTATGTTTTCTGTTCTCCATGGTCTTCTTTTTCACCATCCTTGGAATAAAAAGGTCTCAAAGGAAAAAAAGGAAGATAGGCGCGGTCATCCTGGGATTGATTTTTGCTATGCTCATCTGGATAGGAATAGATCCGGTCTTAAAAGAGCTCTCAACCCTTGCGAATATACGTTTCACTTCTGACGCAAGGACCATTGTCTCCAAGGATACGCTTGATATTGCAAGGGATTTCCCTTTCTTTGGTGTCGGGCTGGGGAACTTCCAGCACATTTACCCAAAATATACCACCCTGAAATTGCGGGGTGTTTTTACTCATGCGCATAATGATTACATGGAAATGCTGGCAGATACAGGGTGGCCCGGGGCTATTCTATTTTTTGGGGGAATCGTATTTCTGCTCATAAAGACGCTTCTGCTATGGCACAGAAGGAGAGATCCCTTTGTAACAGGCATAACCCTCGGGGCAGTGACCGGGGCGGTGTTTATATTGCTCCAAAACATGGTGACCTTTAACTTCCATATCCCGGCAAACGCCATGCTCTTTTTCATAATCCTCGGCATTACAGTGGTTGTTGTTCATTCCTCCATTCCCGTACGAAACATTTCACTCCATCCCAGGATGAAATTGGCAGTGTATCCCATGATGTTTATTCTTCTGGCAGGTCTTGCCGTTACCGTGGTCAGTGCATACCAGGGAGAAAAATACTTCAAGCTATACAAACGCTCAACCAGCCAGATGATATCGCAGGACCTGATAAAATCCATTGACTGCGACCCGTCAGACGCCGCCTGTCACTATGAACTGGGGCGTTACTATGCCAAGGCCATGAGTAAATGCTGCAAGGAGGGAAACTGGAAGTATGTCAAGGGCAAATGGGTCTTTGAACCAGGGAAAGATGCTTTTAGTAATGGACTGACGGCACTTGACTCATATTTTCAAGCAGTAACCCTTCAGCCGACCAATGCCTGGTACCATTTCAACCTTGGGTGGATAGTCGAACAGTTGGGACGCTTCTACCCTGAGACCACAGCCGGTCCGATAAGCCATTACCCTTCCATCCGCCCTGTTGACGAGTTTAACCTGGCAATCATGCTGGCCCCTGGTAATTCATATATTAAAAAGCATGCTGAAAAGTCAAAGGCCGAAAGCTCACCGCATCTGTGTAACTGAAATCTTGATATTGCTGTAAGATTGATTCCGCTCTTTCTCTCAATGGGCTGCGGGAAGATCTGCAGGTATCCCATCAGTCGGTTTCACGATGGATTTTCATGCTTGAAAATCTGTATATGTTGTTTCGAATATATCCCTTCGGCGCTCCAAGAATCCGGGCTGTAAAAAAAGAAGCCAAGCATTATCACTGGGATTGGACTCTGGTGAAGGAGGCAGGGAAAAGGTTTGAAAATCTGGTGGCCTGTCATTTAATGAACAAGCCTATCCATTTCATCGAGTGCAAGACAGCAGCTAAAGGAGCCAGCCGTTCCCTCAAGTATCTGAAAAAGCGTTTCCCCCATGTCAGAGCTACCCAGGTTTTGCTTGAGGATGAAGAGGATCTTATTGACAGAGACGATATCAGAATTTGTCCTGCGTATCTGTTTTTGAATGAATTTAAATGACCCGCCACACTCCCATCAAGCTTGGTGCAATTACCATAATCTGAGTTGGTCGCGGTTGGGCTTAATAAAAAAAAGGGCTTGACAAAGGCTCCCTCATAGAAGGATGTCCCCTATCCCGTAGGACGTCTCAAGGTCCGTCTAGGGAAGAAGCCCTCAAAACTTCAACGATAGAGTCCGGCTTTTCCTGCGGAAAATGCCTTTCGCATCCGGCCAGGGTTCAAGCAGTTCGCGCTCAGGCAGCCCAAGGTCTTCTTTGCAGCCAATCATCAGTGCACCGCCGGGGCGCAGGGCAAGCCACAGGCGTTGGGCTGCAGCGCGGCGCCGGGTTCCCTTATAGTACGTAAACGGCAGGTACCTGGCAAATACCAGATCCATTTCTCCCGGCAGAGGATCATTCATGAAGTGGTGATGCCTGAAGCGAACCATCTGCTGCACCCTTGTATCCAATTTCCAGGTACCCTTCTCCTGGTGAAACCAGCGATGGAGGATTTCTTCAGGGACTTCTCGCAGGGAGCTTTTCATATAGATACCCCGGCTGGCCCGTTTCAGGCTTGGCGTATCCAGATCGGTTCCCAGAATTTCCAGAATGCGTCCGGGATATCGGGATTTCAGGTAATGGAGCCAGAGCAGGGCCAGGGTATAAGGTTCTTCGCCGCCGCCGCAGCCTATGCTCCAGGCCCGCACTGACCTGTTGTCAGGGCAGTTTTTTACAAGTTGGGGCAGGACTTCTTTCTTCAGCTTTTCCCAGCGGTCGTTTTCCCGGAAAAAGCGGCTCACAGTGACCAGCATCACGTCGGGGAGCATTTCCGCCTCGGCCGGATCAGTCCGAAGACGCTCCAGGTATGAGGCATAGCCCTCCAGGCCAAGCTCTTTAATACGGTCATTGACGCGGTGCCGCGCCGCCCGCCGGCGATACTTGCGCCATTCCAGATTGAGCGGCGGACAGGCTTTTTTCAAAAAATCGTCAAAGTGCATCGAGGAATAATTCTGGCTGTCCATCTTACGGCCAGATCAATTTGAGCTTTTTATGAGGATGTTGCGTCATGTCCAAAACTCTGCCAGGGCTGCAATAACGTAAGCCGCGGAGGCCAACAGGAATACTGCGGCAAATCCTGCTTCCACGGCAATGATGGTGGCCAGGGCGGTGCTGAGTACCGAAAGGCAGCCATTGATCCCCCACGCCCAGGGCACGTCTGCCTCGCTTCGCCGGGCCAGGAGCTGCAGCCCCAGGGGAAAAGGGAAGCCCATGGCAAAGGACGGCAGGGCAAGAAGCACCATGGTAAATATGATTTTCCAGCCCATGGAAAAGGTGATGGTATGCTGCAGGATTGGTGGAAGAAGGAACGTGTAAAGCAGGAGCATCAGGGCTACCAGGCCTGCAGCCCTGTATGGCGTTGCTTCATGGATAGGCAGACGCGAGGAAGTATAACTTCCTATTCCTGAAAAAATGAGCATAGCACAAATTACAGCGGCTGCTGCATAGACAGGGTGGCCCAGATAAAGGACAAAGCAGTGGATCAGGACGATCTCAACCAGCATGAAGCCGACTCCCAGGCCGCTGAAATACATGAGGGTCCATAGCCGGTTTCCGCTGCGCCATCCCAGGCGAAACAGGGGAAGGATGATCAGTACCAGGGCCGCTGCTGCCGTCTGGAAAAAGGTGATAATCACGATGAAGTAGCCCATTTCGATAAAGGGAACAGCTCGCTCGCCGAAGAGCCGGATCAGGTGCGGCAGGCTCTGCCAGCGCAGAAATTGGGAGAAGAAGGGTCGATTGTCAGTGGCTGGCTGCAGCCTGAAGTCATAGGTTTTATATAGCTCTTGCCTTGCAGGAGAGAGGATCTGGTCCAGGTAGGTGAAAATGCTCTGGTCCTCCAGCAGGTTATAGTGTTCTCGCTCGCCAGGTCTCAGGTCTGGAAGGAGGACCGGGTCAAAGAGCATCTGCCTGCAGAATTCCCGTACATCCTGGATTTCAACCGGGGTGAGGGGGGAGCGCTTGACGCAGAAAGTGATTGTCCCCCAGCTCCGTACAGCGGCCATATGTTCGGCCGGGTTATCGATACCTGCCTCTGCCAAAGTCTCGACCATGGTCGCTGCCAAGCGCAGGGGATTGCGCGCAGGGTAGTCCAGCCAGGCTGAAGCGCACAGGATTCCGTCAGGGGCCAGATGGCGCCACATATCAAATAAGGCCTCCCTGGTGAAGGTATTTTGCTCCTGCAAGGCGAAGAGTCCGGCCGTTCCTCCAAAGGCGCCTACCATGGGGAGGAGGATCAGGTCATAGTGCGAGGAGTCCGTAGCCAGATAGGTGCGCGGCTCAAGGGGCACAAGAGTGACAGCAGGATGCCGGAACAGCCCTCCCATGGTTTGGGAGTATTGCTCATCAAGCAGGTCCGGAACCATACTGTGTGGCTCTACAGCCACTATCCGTCTGGCACCGCGGGTCAGGGCATGGGAGACATCCATCCCGGTTCCGGCCCGGAGCACAAGCACATCGTTCGGCGTCGCCATGGCATAAGGCAGGGCACCGGTCGTGTAATCCAGCAGGTGTTCTGTATTGGCAGCAGACCATTTGCTAATTGCACCGAACCAGTTGCCGTTGCTGAAGACTGCCTCGCGCACAGGAATCTCCCTGGAATAAGTCAGACTGATGCCAGGGGCATGACGGAGCGCCGGGGCCGAGACTACCTGAACCAGTCCATATGGGCTGTTGCGCTGTGCAACAATGCCGGCGTCCGGCAGGTTCAGCGTACGCTGCAGGTCCTTGTATTCCGAAATGGAGAGGTATACGGGTCGGACTATGTTAAAAGCCGTCAAGGCACAGGCCAGGAACGCCGCTGCAATCAGCCAGCGCAGCCGGCGATTTGGAAGGATCAGGAACCCTGCTGCCAAGGAAAACACAGCAGTGACAGCAGGGAGCTGTTGTGGGGACATCAACCCCAGTATGATGATGGCAACGATTCCTCCCAGCCCGGAGCCAAGCAGGTTGGCGAAATAAAAGGTGCCGATCCGGTCTACGTGTTGCACGAAAATAAGGCCTATAGCAAGGGCACCCAGGAAAAAGGGTGTGGAAAAGAGCAGATTGGCAAGGAGCAGTCGCCAGACCTGCGATCGGTCGACGAACAGCAGTAAGGAGTCAAACCCGCCGAAAACAGCCTGTGTTATCCCCACCACTGTAGCCATGGCAGCAGCACTTCCGAACATAAGCAGCGGCAGGAGGAAACTGCTTCGCTCAAGAAACCAGCCGCGGGCCAGCGCTATCAGCGTACCCGCAGCGCCAAAGCCGAGCAACGCCACTGAAATGACCATGTAGGCGAAATGATGCCACTGGGTGATGGACAGGACCTGCATCAGCACCAGCTGAAAGGCAATAATCGCTATCGAGAGAAGTGCCACCGACAGGTGGAGCCGGTTCAGGGCAGCAGCAGACGTTTGGTTCATTCGGCCCTTCGGAAGGGGACAAAGCGGACCGGCATCAGGCTGTGGGTTACGGTTTCCTTTCCATGTTTTTCGACCAGCATGAGGGTCTGTACGAAAAATGGGGAACCAACCGGAATGACCATCCTGCCTCCATCCTTCAACTGGACCAAAAGGGGCGGCGGAATATATTCCGCCGCCGCAGTGACCACAATGGCATCATATGGGGCATATTTCTCCCAGCCAAAATAACCATCACCTGACTTGACCTGTATTCCCCCGTAGCCCAAACGACTCAGCCGCTCCGATGCGTTCTTGGCAAGTTCTGGTATGATTTCAACAGTGTATACCGATACGCCGGTCTCGGCCAGGATGGCTGCCTGGTATCCTGAGCCGGTGCCGATCTCCAGGATCCGCTGCTGTGGCTTCGGCTGGACTATCTCGGTCATATAAGCAACGATGTAAGGCTGGGAAATGGTCTGGCCATAACCGATAGGGAGCGGCCTGTCGTCATATGCGTGAGGAACGCTGGTTTCCGGGACAAAAAGGTGACGGGGGACGCTTTCCATGGCCCGTAGTGTCGCCGGGTCACTGATGCCACGAGATTTGATCTGAGTGCGAACCATGCGATCCCGCGCGTTTTTGTAGATAGGCGCCTCTTCTTCTGCGAGGGCATTGCCGGTAAACAGGAGGAGCAGAAAGGCCAGTGCAAAGGGCAAGAAGAGGATTTTTGGTAATACCCTTTGCGG
>JAUWGF010000163.1:0-4062 GCA_030606515.1 Deltaproteobacteria bacterium
AAATGTATTCCAGAAGCTGGATAACAAGGTGCGCGAAAATGGCTTTCTACTGCAGTCAGATCAGTCAGTCATGATGGTAGTTCCGGCAAAGGAAGACGGCACCCCTCTCACCCCTGAGGATCTGTCAAAGATGTCTGAAGAAGAGCGGAAAGAGCTCAAGGCCAGGAGCGAAGAATTCCACAAGGATATGGGAGATGCCATGAGGCGCATTCAACAGATAGAACAGTCAGTGCGCCGGAAGCTGAAAGAGCTGGATCAGGAGGTTGTCAGGCAGACAGTTGACACCTTACTGGAACCCCTGAAGAAAA
Source organism: Deltaproteobacteria bacterium (assembly GCA_030606515.1). GTDB lineage: Bacteria > Desulfobacterota > Dissulfuribacteria > Dissulfuribacterales > UBA3076 > UBA3076. The sequence continues at coordinate 309 of JAUWGF010000163.1, forward strand.
AATATGAATCTATCAAAATACTCCGGGACTACTTCGCTGATGTAAGAGACGACGTGGTCCGGCACATGGATGACTTCCGCCCTAAAAGCGAGGCTACTCAGGCTTTGCCCTTTCCTTTTCCTGGAGCTGGTCCGTCCTTTACCCGGTACGAAGTAAACATACTGGTTGACAATTCAGAGACCAAGGGGGCCCCTGTTATTATAGAAAGCAACCCGAGCTATCCAAACCTGTTTGGTGTCGTTGAACGTAAGGCCCAGTTCGGTGCCCTTTTTACAGATTTTACAATGATCAAGTCAGGTGCAATTCATCGTGCAAACGGCGGTTATCTGCTCATAAAGGCCCTTGATCTCTTAAAATGGCCTTTTTCATATGAAGCCCTGAAAAGGTCATTAAGGAATAGAAAAATTGAGATAGAAGACCCCGGAGAACAGTTCGGATTGTTCACAACCAAGGCTTTGAAACCCGAACCAATCCCTTTGTGTATAAAGATAGTACTTATGGGAAATCCGTTTATCTATCAACTACTTTATAACTACGACGAAGACTTCAAAGAACTTTTTAAAGTCAAGGCACACCTTGACGTCCATGTTGACAGGAACGAAGAGAGGCTGGAGCAATTTATGCGCTCAACCAAGGCCCTTATAGAACGGGAAAATCTCAAGGACATGCACATGAGCGGAGTTGCAAGTCTAATAGAGTTCAGCTCTGAGCTGGCAGGGTCCCAGGAAAAGCTCAGTCTAAAAATATCGGATCTTGCGGACTTGTTGCGAGAGGCGGATTTCTGGGCAAGATCTGAAAACAGCGAACTTATCGAGGGTAAGCATATCCAGAAGGCAATGGATGAAAAGGCATATAGATGTAATCTGTATGAGGACCATCTGCATGAAATGCTCAAAAAAGATATCCTTAAGGTGGCAACAACCGGTAAGGCCGTTGGCCAGGTAAATGGGCTGTCCATCTATGACCTTGGTGACTATATGTTCGGCAGACCCTCCAGAATCACGGTGAATATAGCTCTCGGCAAAGAAGGTGTTGTAAACCTGGAAAGGGAGGCTGATCTCAGCGGCAGCATTCACACCAAGGGCGTGATGATACTGGCCGGGTATCTAAAGGCCCACTTTGCGGCAGACTGCCCATTAAGCCTCACCGCCTCCATATGCTTTGAGCAAAGCTACGGCATGGTCGAGGGAGACTCGGCCTCCGGTGCAGAGCTGTTCGCCCTGCTGTCGGCGCTCTCTGATGTGCCGATTGACCAGGGAATCGCTGTAACCGGTGCTATTAGCCAGAAAGGAGAAATTCTGTCGGTAGGGGGTGTCACCCGAAAAATCGAGGGTTTCTTTGACATCTGCGAGGCGAGGAATTTGACCGGAGAGCAGGGGGTAATAATCCCGGAGACCAACGTCAAGGACCTGATGCTCAAGCCAAAAGTGGTAGAGGCCGTAAAGCAGGGCAAGTTCCATATCTGGGCCATATCCAAGGTGGAAGAAGGCATGGAGATATTGACAGGCCAACCTGCCGGGACACCCGGACCTGACGGACTCTATCCGGAAGATTCAGTATTTGCAAAAGTGAATGACAGGCTGAGGAAACTTGCTGAAGAAGCCAAACTGTACATGCAAAAAGAAGAGGAAGAGGAAGAGGAAGAAAAATAGTAAGAAATCACAGGAGAAAAAATGAAACTTAATATAATCACCTCCCAGAATAAATTGCCGGCAAAAGAGGGATATATGATCTCCTTAATCATAAAGAATCTCAAAGGACATAAAGATGTAGAGGTACATCTTTTCCGGCCGGATTGGGATGAAAAAGAAGCCCAATCCTATGACTGGTCGAAACTTCTGGGAGACCCGATAGACAGAAATGCACCTTTTGATCCCATGAGCAGTCGCAAGGTCCTTTTGGAATCGTTCACCCTTGAGGAAAGAGATATGATAATGGACTGCATGAAGGAACGGTATGTCTCCAGGCTGTCCGCAATCAATTCACGGCCCTTGGACTTCCCCATTCCTATGGGGCTCATTCCTCTGTCTGAAATCCCGGAAGATGATGATATCGGCTGCATCCGCTTTGAAGAAATCCCTAACTATACTCTCCCCTTTCCAGTACATGGCCTTTACATTTTAAGCCAACATGAACCCGTAGAGGAAGAAATGGACTAATGAACCATTCACCACCAGCTTATTACCTCATCGTTGTCAAAGATAAGTTTCACCAACTTGTCATAATCCGTATCCTCATAAAGGTTAAACCGGGTCGCCTCGTGGTCTTCTGCCAATTTCTCAGCAAGAAACTTAGTATAATTTTTAGGTCTGCTTTTAAAAATATATAACTGCTTCATTTCCTCGTTTTCCTAAAAAGGCACCACTAGCTGGTACGCCTTGATTTTGGGGATCATGTCTTCCAATGAAAGGTATTTAACGTGCTCATATTTGTCGGCATCGGCCTTGACGTTAGTGTAGATCTCTGCCTCAAAGTCAACCACAAAACTCTCCAGGTGTTCTTTGAACTCCTCCTCTGATAAATTCGAGGGGGTTTCTATATTGGAGTCAATGAAGAAGGCACCGCACCAAAGATTCTCCACCATACATCCGAAGGCGCTGCGCAGGGCCTGCCAGCAATTCTCAGTTTCGTTAATAATGAAAGCTACCTTTTCAATATTCATGGCTTGGTTTTCCTACAGAACAATATAACGATCACAATCTTTCATTATTTGAACATTCCGCATCTGGGTACCAAAGTCCTGGTCCTTGACAATTGGTACGGGCTTATCAACCTTGAAAGATTCAAAGCACAAGCTGCAAAGGCTTATATGGCAAATCCCCTCCAGTTCGGTGAATCTCTCGTTTTTTGTCAGGAAAACACCCTGATTAGTGAGGAAAATGGTCACTTTCTTTCCCGCCCTATGTGCCGCCTTGGTAATACCGATCAGATGGTCGATGTATTTGTCGGAACTAACTAAAATGCCTAATTTGTCATTCATATCCCCTCTGAACTATCCCCCCGGCCCATGGCACCCTACATCGAGCAGAGGTGTGGCCTCGAGTTCACGCCTCATGGCCATATCAAAGAGGACTCGCTCCTTTTTCTTATCCAGACCGAGGTCCTGGCGCCTTTGGTTTATTTTATCAATCATCTTATTGGCAAAATCATTGGATGTCTCGGCCATGTCCCACATCCCTCCATAGAGATTTTCCATCTCCTTGAAGCAGTAGTCAGTAACCACCTTGGAGCCTGTTGTAGGAAAGCCCGGTCCGAAGACCACATAAACACCACTTGAGACAAAGTACTGCCCGATGGACACTGCCTTTTCACTCATCCATTGAGGGGCGCAGCCCACTGCCGGAAGATCGCTTATATCATTGCCAAGACCGCCGGTTTTTACCATTTCGGTTGCGGCGATGAGAATCCGGCTGTTATCCACGCAGGAGCCCATATGCAGCACAGGCGGGCATCCCACTGTTTCAAGGACCTCCTTCAGGCCATCACCTGCCATGCTCAAGGCTTCAGGAGACAAGAGCCCGGCGCGGCCCATGCCTGTGGCAGCGCATCCGGTAGCCAGTACCAGTATGTCATTGGCAATGAGTTCCTTAGCAAGATCTATATGGACTTCCTCCATGACCCTGTAGTTGTCACAGCCGACTATGGCGGCAACGCCGCGGATACGGCCATTTATGATGTTGTCGTTAAGTGGCTTGTAGGATGCGCGGAAACGGCCGCCAAGGGTGTAGTCGATGTTTTCATGACTGAAGCCGGC
>JAUWGF010000137.1:0-5048 GCA_030606515.1 Deltaproteobacteria bacterium
AAGCTTTGCGCCATGAGCTTTGGCAAGCTTGGCTACGTGGCCGTTTGTGAAACTGTGACCTTTCCGGCCGGAGATTTCAAGAAAAGTACCATTTTGGGCTGCCAGCTTCACTTCTTCTTCAGAGATCAGTCCTGGGTGAGCGAGTATATCAATGTCTGCCTCAATGGCGGCCCGATTAGTCCCCGGGCAGACAGGCTCCACAATGGTTTCCCCGTGGCAGATCAGTATATCAGCTCCCAGATGCCTGGATTCTTTTGCCAAGGGGGCAATCAGATCAGGATGAACATGGGTAATCTCCACACCAGGTATGAGTTTTGTGGAGCTGTAACGGTTGATGTCTTTTGCTGCTTTGATCAATCGGGGAATTATGAAATCAAAGTTGGAAGGGTCGATATGATCGGTAATGGCTATGGCCTTATAGCCCAGGATTTCCACACGTCTTACCAGCTCAGAGGGTAAAAGCTCTCCATCACTGAAAAGACTGTGGCAGTGGAGGTCAAACATCAACATTTTGTCAACTCATATCTTATATCTAACTGCGGCGGGATCCATCTCTTCCAGGATTTTTCCCCACCTCCCTTCTTCGTCAGGAGTTCTTTCTCCATTTTTTATTACTGTCCCTTTAGTGGGCTGAGTAATTTTGAGAACAGACTCGTTTACAAAAATCCGGGCCTCAGCCCTCAGGGCAATGGCCACCGCATCACTTGGCCTTGCATCTACAGTTAGCTCGCGGTCTCCCTGCTTGAGGGTTATCAGGGCGTAGTAGGTGTTATCCTTGAGATCGGATATCTCGATCATGGGTATCTTTATTTCCATTTTCTTTAAAAGATTTACTGAAAGATCATGGGTCATTGGCCTTGCAAATTCGATCTTTTCCATCTCTGTGGCAATGGCTGTGGCTTCCAGCAGACCAATCCAGATTGGCAAGGTCCTTTCCCCGTTTTCTTCTTTCAGAATAAGTATGGGAGAGTTTGAATCAGCGTCCAAGGTTATTGCGTGTACATACATGGCAATATTTGACATGATTTCTCCGAGTCGAGCAATTAGCTGTTAGCCATTAGCGTTTAGCTTTGAAAAATCAGGGCATTACGTTAATTAGAAATAACACCCAACGGGTGAAAGTTTGTAATAGCAGAACATTCTGCTTGTCAGGGCGGCAGACCGATAATCATTAAGCTAATAGCTAACTGCTAAAGGCTAACCGCTTAATTTAAGTTCTAATAATCAGTTGCCGGCAACAATTCTAATATCCTGAGCCTCTCCTTTCAAGGGATAAGGATTTTTCCCCCTTAAAGAATGATAACATGCCTTGATTATTTTCACAGTAACGAACTTTCCAATAAGTCCTTGAGGCCCAGGGAAGTTTACCACATGGTTGCCTCTAGTTCTACCTCTAAGCTCCTCCGGGTTTTTTTTACTGATGCCTTCCACAAGGATTTCCTCTTCCTGGCCTTCCAGAGACTTATAGCGCATAAGCCCTATTTCTTTCTGAAGTTCAAGTACTGCTTCAAGGCGTTCCGCCTTGATTTCTTCCGGAATATGGTCATCAAACCGGGCTGCACGGGTAAGGGGTCTAGGTGAGTACTTAAAGGCAAAAATCTGATCGAATTCTACGGTCTTGAGCAGGGATATGGTGTCCTTGAAGTCTCTGTCAGTCTCACCGGGAAAGCCCACAATCAGGTCGGTAGTGAGGGTGATATCCGGACAGAAAGACTTAAGCTTATCCACTGTTGCCAGATATTGATCCCTGGTGTAATGGCGATTCATGCGTTTTAGAACCGTGGTGGAACCTGATTGCACCGGCAGGTGCAGGTGTTCGCACAGGGTATCAAGATCCCGGAAGCATTTCATTAAATCAAGGGAGATATCTTTCGGGTGACTTGTTGTAAACCTCAGACGTTTTAAACCCGGAATTTCAGCCACCACACGGAGAAGACCGGGAAAATTGTGGGTGGCACCTACTTTTTTGCCATAGGAGTTTACATTTTGACCCAGAAGCGTAACTTCTTTTACCCCTTCATCCAGTATTTGCTTTATTTCAGCCAGGATATCATCAGATGGACGGCTGACTTCGCGTCCCCGCACATAGGGAACCACGCAAAAGGTGCAGAAGTTGTCACAACCTTGCATGATAGTCACAAATGCCTGGACAGGGTTGGGCTCAGGCAGAGGGGCAGTGACCAGGGGTATCAAATAATCATGTTTTAGTTCAGTATGCAAAACAGCCCCCATGCCGTTTTCTACGTGCTTTAGCATGTCAGGCAAACCGTAAATGCACTGTGGTCCAAATACCAGGTCAATAAATGGCAGACGTTTTAAAAGACGATCACCTTCCTGTTGGGCAACACAACCTGCTATACCAATAATCAAACCGGGATTTTGTTTCTTGAACTTTTTTAAGCGGCCAACAAGGCTGTAGACCTTGTTTTCTGCCTTTTCCCTGATTGAGCAAGTGTTTACAAGGATCAGGTCCGCATTATCAGGCTCTGATGTCAGTGCGTATTTCTCGTGGAGAATCTGAGCTATCCTTTGGGAATCATACTCGTTCATCTGACAGCCAAAGGTGGCGAGGTAGAGCTTTTTGCGCCCTCTATTCCGGAAGCCGGTGGCATTCACATTGTTGAAATTTAATAGTTTCATTTTTCTATAGTTGTTCCATTATCCAAGCATTACATCTTGAGTCCATTCGATCAAGGCCTATGATGGATTTCAGAGATCTAAGGATAAGCAAAAGGTCCTTTAAAGAACCCTTTACTGCCCGCACCTCAACCAATCCTGCACGTTGGTCAACAGTGCTGAGCACGAACATGTTATCATATCCTTCAAGAATGAAACGAAAAAAATAGACAGATGAAGGGTCTATGCGTAAAGTAATTTTCTCTAATTCAGCCATATTCAATATAATTCAGAAATTGCGAATTTATGATTTAAGGTATTAAATGCATTCAAATGAAAGCCGATTTAGATAACTTCTGCGTGATCCTTCACGAACCCCGCTATCCGGAAAATATTGGGGCTGCTGCCCGATGCTGTCGCAACATGGGTATCCCTCAGCTAATCGTTGTCCGCCCATATCGGCTTGACTTGGAAAAGATGCTTAAGATGGCCACACATGAGGCAGCAGACCTAATAGAAACAATGCTCCTTTTTGACGATCTTGAGGAAGCCTTAGGCCCATTCCAGCATGTCGCGGGTACGACGGCCCGGACCGGCCGGCAACGCTTACCTACTCATACTCCCCGGAATATAGCAGAAAAACTGATTGACCTGGGCCCCAAAAATCGTATTGCTCTCCTATTTGGCTCAGAGAAATTTGGACTAACAAACTCCCAGTTACGACTGTGCCAGTCTCTTGTTAACATACCTACAACAGCTTTTTCATCTATTAATTTGGCCCAAAGTGTCATGATATTATGCTATGAACTATTCATAGCCAAAGGCTATGAGGAAAAGGTCCAGCCAAAGCTCGCCACCACAAGGGAGCTTGAGGGCATGTATAAACATTTGAAAAAAACATTTATGGCCATTGAATTGACTAACCCTCAAAATCCGGAATACTGGGTAGATAATGCGAGACGACTTTTGGGAAGACAGGAACTCAGATCCCGGGAAACAAAAATAATTCGGGGATTCTGTCAACAGATCCTCCGGGCCATTGATAATAAGAAATATCCTAAGCAATGAAAAAAAACGCCATAGTTCCCAAAAAGATTAAAGGGACTATCCTGGCATTTCTCCTGTGGTCAGTGTTCCTGGGTCCGCTCCACGCAAAGGAGAATAACGCAGATATAACAGTAATAGTTTCTTCGCAGATCAGACCTTATGTAATGGCCCTTGAGGGACTGCGTTCCAGCTTCAGACAACCCCTAACAATATACTATCTGAATTCAAATCCGGAACTCATACGCCATCATTTAAGCCAGAAATACAATGACCTGCTGATAGCCATAGGGCCGGAAGCATCCATCCTTGCTTGGTCAACGTTAAATCCTGACGATAAAAAAATTGCCCTAATGGTCCTTGATTCGCAAAAGCTACTGGCAGATCCCGAACCATGCGGAGTGGATCTGAGGATACCCATTAAGGATCAGATATACCTGATAAAACAGCGGCTCGGGGAAAGAAGAAAAATCGGAATCCTTTACAATCCCGTGGAAAACAGGGAGTGGATCGAACAAGCGCAAAAAGAAGGCGCTGATCTCGGGATCAGTGTCATACCTTTACCTGTTCACAAGAAACATGAGATCACAAAGGTCCTTTCCTCAGCATATCAGAATATTGACACTTTGTTGTTCATTCCTGATTCTACTGTAATTTCAATGGCATTACTATCACATCTGGTTAAAGACGCTCTGCTCCATGGAATTGCAGTTGTAGGCTATAACCACTTCTTCATAGAAATAGGGGCGGTTCTGGCCTTTAATATAGATTATGAAAAAGTCGGGATTTTAGGTGCCGAACTGGCAAAAGATATCCTGTCTGGTTCTAAGTGCGGCCTTTCCTCTCCTCCCTTTGAGGTAGAATGGAATGAAAAGGCATGGAAGACGATTACTAAATACTTAGGCAGCGTTGGTGCATCCGGGTCTGAAGGAGAAGTGCCATGAGGGCCTTAACCTTTCAGCAGAGGTTGTTACTGGGGGTATTGCTCTTACTTGGTGCTACAACAATTACTCTTGGCCTGGTTGGGGCCCACCTGGGTGAAACTTTTTTACGTATTCGTTTTGAAGACCGCATGGCCTTTCTGGCCAGATATTTAGCCCTTAACTCTGAATTGGGCGTGCTCATAGGTGATCAAAAGATGCTTGAACGTCTGGCAAACAACCTCCTCTCAGAAAAAGACGTCGTTCAAGTCCTCGTAGAAGATGCAAAAGGTGAGGTTCTGGTAAAGGTGGGATCCGGTCTTTACACTCACTCAAAAGAGGCCGTTGCCGAAATACGGCTCAGACAACAGGAGGAAAACCAGGCCTTTTGGGGCTCTTCAGCACAAAATCAAATACTTGGTAAAGTACATGTAGTTTACACTACCTCAGGAATCGACGAGCTGCTGG
>JAUWGF010000005.1:0-24461 GCA_030606515.1 Deltaproteobacteria bacterium
GTCGAGCTCATGGCACAGGCCCACCCCTTTGACGGCCTTGCACTTGTACCGAACTGCGACAAGATAACTCCGGGTATGCTGATGGCAATGCTCAGGCTTAATATTCCCGCCATAGCCATAACCGGTGGTCCCATGCTGACAGGAAACTGGAGGGGACAAAAGGTCAACCTGATTTCCGTATTTGAGGGGATAGGTCAGGTGAAGGCAGGAAACATGAGCGAGGCGGAACTCTATGAAATCGAGAATGAGGCCTGTCCCACATGTGGCTCATGTTCCGGGATGTTCACAGCAAACTCAATGAATTGTCTTGCTGAAGCCATGGGACTGGCCCTTCCGGGAAGCGGCACTATTCCCGCAATATCAGCTGCCAGGATTCGCCTCGCAAAGGTCGCCGGCGCCCAGGCGGTCCGCTTAGTGGAAATGGATTTAAGGCCAAGGGACGTGGCCACGCTATCTGCCTTTAGAAATGCTATTGCTGTAGATATGGCACTGGGGTGTTCAACCAATACAGTGCTCCATGTACCTGCAATCGCTAACGAGGCAGAAGTGGATCTCCCCTTGGACCTCTTTAATGAAATCAGTGCTAAGACACCCCATCTATGCAGCATGATCCCTGCAGGCCCGCACAGCCTTCAGGAACTTGATCTGGCTGGAGGCATCCAGGCCATAATCAGGGAACTGGATAAACTGGGAGTCATTGATACGAATATAAAAACAGTTACAGGCTCCACGGTTGGAAAAAATATTGAGCAGGCAGCAATAAACAATATGGATGTAATTCACCCTGTTACTGACCCGTATCACAAAGAAGGCGGCATTGCCATACTATACGGAAACCTTGCTACTGAGGGTGCTGTAGTTAAACAGTCTGCAGTAGCTCCGGAGATGCTGAGGCACAAGGGTCCAGCCAGAATTTTTAACTCAGAGGATGAGGCATACGACGCTATCTTGAACGGACAAATCAAGGCCGGAGATGTAATAGTGATCCGCTACGAAGGGCCAAGAGGTGGACCGGGTATGCCTGAGATGCTCTCCCCCACGGCCGCTGTAGTTGGAATGGGACTGGATAAAGACGTCGCCCTCATAACCGACGGCAGATTCAGTGGGGGAACCAAAGGCGCGGCTATCGGCCACATATCACCGGAGGCTGCTGACGGAGGCACAATAGGTCTGATCGAGGAGAGTGACATTATAGAAATCGACATCCCGGCCAGGAAACTGAGCCTTCAGGTCGCTGAAGAGGAGTTGGATCGAAGGCGGAGCAATTGGAAGCCGATGGAACCGCGCATAACTCAGGGATACCTGGCACGGTATGCAAGGCAAGTAAGTAGTGCCTCCAAGGGGGCTATTGTGACCTGAATAGGCACTTATAACTCAATTAAAAGGTTATGTTCCATCTTGGGAAACCAGGTCGTATGCCAAAATTTATAAAGCTCTGAGGCTGTAACATAACTTGAAGGGATACCAATTTTTTGGCATAAGCGCAGGAGGTTATCTTTTTCACTGCATATAACATGATATGATCGGCGTCTGCGGGAATGATAGTTCTCATGTATAGCTATATTACCGCGTTCGGCCCAGACCACTGCGTGTGGAATTTCATTAAAGGCAAAAAAGCGTATACTGAATTCCTTTTGGAACGGTTCTATAATACTTTCTATATTGAAAAATGGTGGTTTTTTTGGCCTTGCCACAGTATTGTTCATGTCCTCACGAAATATTAGTTATCACAATTCTCATCGGCCAAAAATTTAGCAAACTTAAAACTGACTTGAGCAGGTGACCTTCATGTCAAGAAAAGCAAAGATCAGCAGAACTACAAAAGAAACCGACATAAACTTGAGTCTTAATATAGATGGCCAAGGGAAAGCCTCCATAAACACCGGGGTGGCCTTTTTAGACCATATGTTGACACTTTGGACTGTGCATGGCTTCTTTGATCTGGATCTCAATGCCACAGGAGACCTGGAGGTCGATGCACATCATACGGTAGAGGATATAGGGATATGTCTGGGAAAGGCTTTGGCCCAGACGATTGGGGACTTGAGCGGCATAAAGCGTTTTGGAAATGCTTCCATACCTATGGAGGAAACCCTGGCTTGTGTAAGCCTCGACATCTGCAATAGGCCTTATCTGGTTTTCAAGGTGAATTTTCTTACGTCCAAAATAGGGAATTTTGATACGGAACTGGTTGAGGAATTCCTGCGGGCCATGGTGGTAAATAGCGGCATGACTCTCCACGTTCAGGTACCTTATGGAAAAAACAGCCATCATATTGCGGAAGCGGTCTTCAAGGCCTTGGGCAGGGCTATTGATCAGGCAACACAGTTTGATCCCAGATTAAAAGGCCCTCTTTCCAGCAAGGGAACGCTATAGTTTTCAGAAACAGGAGGGGTAACAGACATGAAAAGTACAAATTTTAGAACATCCCCAGCCATTTTCACTTTTATGCTGTTATTTTGCCTGATTGCCCCTCTTGTGTTTTTGCAGGGGTGCAACGGCTTTTTCCAAAAAAGGGGTGGAACAAAGCAGCCTCCGCTTCCAGTGCTAAACCGGATTGCAGTTCTTCCAATGGACCGGGCATCTGCCCAGCCTAGTCGGGAAAGGCCAACCTGCCTCTTGAGCGGCCCTTTATCTGATGTCCGCAAAATAACGCCGGAGGCAAGCGATGAATTAACACGTCTTCTATTTCAAGCTTTTCAGGGTGATCAAAGGTTCTTGATTGTGTCTGAGGGCCGGTGCATAGGTTTTTTGAATTCCCTATTAGCCACAGATATAAAGGCTTCCAAGCTCCGGTTGATCCAAGCATTTGGCGAGGAACTCAAAGTAGATGCCGTATTGTACAGCAAGCTCTTCAGGTTTGAAGATCGCATAGGCGGAGAGTATTCGGTCAAAAGGCCTGCCTCTGTGGCCTTTACCCTCCAAATAATCCGGGTTTCAGACGGAACAATACTTTGGCGTAATACCTTTGATGAGACACAACAGTCATTAATGGAAAATCTCCTGAAAGCCGGGCTGTACAGGAAAACAGGCTTACGCTGGCTTACTGCCGCCCAACTGGCAGACTATGGCCTTAACCAGGCCGTTGACGAACTCAAGAATCTCCTTCCCTGACTATTGGCTGAATGGTAATTATTCGTTCCCTGCCAAAAAGTGTGAACGGTTATGCCAAATGAAAATATCAACTAGCCAGGTAGTTGAATTCCTGGAAGGCCAGCGTTTTATCTGCGCCCAGTGTATCGCTAAGAAGGGAGCCAGATATCACTTACTGACCCATCTTGGGAGAGAAATCAACCTCGCCTCCAGCCGTTTTATCCACGTATCTACACAGCAATTATCTGCTAAAGCAAGAAATATCCGTATTAAGAAACTATACGAAATCTATGCCCGCAGAGAGGCACTGAAAGAAAAAATCAACATCCCTGAACTCTGGGAACTGGTTCAAGACGAACAGGCACTCTGGCCTCCGGGGAAACTGGCCGAACTAGCCTTTGAACAGACAGTGGAACCCGACCATGAGGCCGCCTTTATTCGAGCGGTAATAGACGATCATACGTATTTCAAATTCAGAGAGGGGATGATAAAAGTCCAATCTCCTGAGGCTGTCAAGCGAATTCTGGATCAACGTGCCAGAGAGGCAGAACGTTTTGCACGACTTATCAGGGGAAGCCAGTGGCTTGAGGACCTGTGGTCAGACAACCCACTAAAAAAGGAAAAGGCCATTATTGAGCTTGATGACCCGGATATTTCGTTCTGGATATCAAATATCAAGGACTTCTGTATAAGCGGAGACGAGTCAGAGCAAGCCGTTTTGGTTCGCGAACTGTTCAGACAAGCAGGCCTTAGCGGTCCCACAGCCCCCTTTAACACCCTTATCAAGGCAAAAATATGGGATGAAGAAGAAAATCTTGAGTTGCTCAGATATGAAATAGACACCGAGTTTTCCAAGGCGGTCATCAAACAGGCGGAAGCGCTGGCTGAATTCCCGGTAGATACAAAAAAAGAAGGCCGGGAGGACCTGACCGGCCTCCATACATTTACCATAGATGGACCGGAAAGCCTGGATCTTGATGACGCATTGAGCTTTAGAGAGGTCAATAACGAATGGGAAGTCGGTGTTCACATAACCGACATCGGGCTCCAAATAGAGCGCGACACCCCTTTATTTAAAGACGCAATCCAGAGGGGAACAACCATTTATTTGCCGGACCGTAAAATCTCAATGCTTCCTGAAATACTTTCCCAGGGGGCTTGGAGCCTTGAGATGGGAACGGGTCGCAGGACGCTATCCTTTTTTATATATTTGGACCCGAAAGGAAACATCCTCTCCCAGCGAATAGTCCGTAGCGTAATCAATGTTAAAGAGCGCCTCACATATGAGGAGGCTGAGGCAAGAATAGCAGAAGGACATCTATTTCACACTCTCTATGAACTCTGCGTGGCCCGCCAGACCAGAAGAATTGAAGACGGCGCCCTTCCTCTGCCCATCCCCGAACTTGTCATGCAGGTTGATGAGACTGGAGAGGTAGAAGTAGGACTTTCTCAACCCGGGCCAGGCCGTTTTCTTATAGCAGAGTGCATGATTCTGGCAAATCTTGTAGCAGCCCAATTTTTAAGGAATCATGCCATTCCGGCACTTTACCGAAGCCAACCTCCACCAAGGGACCGCATTATCTCCGGGGACGAAACAGATCTTTTGGCCAATTTCAGGCAAAGAAGACTCATCAGTAAAGGTAATCTGGGGACTGAGCCTGACATACATCACGGTCTTGGTCTGGATGTATATACCACTATAACTTCTCCATTAAGACGTGGGCTTGATCTCCTTATGCAGCAGCAGATTACATACATGCTTGCAGAAGGCAAACCACTTCACGCAAAAGAGGACCTGATAAAATTTGCCATATACCTCCAACAGGGCCTTAATGCTGCCGCTGCAGTACGCCAGGCAAGGACCCGTTACTGGCTGCTGAAACATCTGGAAAAAAGGAAAGATACACCACTTGACGCCTGGATACTGGAAACATGTCACCACAAGATACTTGCCGTACTTTCGGATTATCTTCTGACTGTGGAACTTCCGATAATACCGGGACAGAGGTACTCCTGGGACCAACAAGTCAAGGTGCGAATCAAAAAAGTCAACGCCAGGGAAAATATTCTAAAAATGGACTGGGGACACAAAGGAATTTGGTGATTTGGTGATTTGGTGATTTGGTGATTGGGGGTGGCTGATCGGTCTCTGATTGGGATTAGGACTTGCTGTCCTATCCGGTCCCAAAATCCCTTGCATTCAGATAGGGCCCGAAAGGCTCTCTGTCTCTGACGCTCTGAAAGTTTAGCCGGCGGAAGGCCGTCAATATGGTCAGAAATGGGGCAGAATGTCCATTCTGAAAAGGGAAAAATTTCACCAAGCCATTTAATGACCTGACTACCCAGCCGTTCCAGGTCCGCTGGGACCAGATGAAATAGATGATCAGTCATTAATAATATTATTCACTGGATAGCTATTTGCTCAGCCTTGCATGGGCAGAAGCCACTGCCTGGGTAATAATCCCGTAGTCTTCTTCCTGAACCGTCCTGATGTCCATAAGCACCCGGTCTTCTTCAATCCTTACGATCACAGGTGGTTCGTTTTTGCGGAGTTCAGACTCGATGCGCACAGTAGAAAACGCCTTGTTTCCCGGAGTGAGAGCTACTGCCACGGACTTGAGCTGCTGCAGCGGCAAAGCACCACCTCCAACACGGGAAATAGTCTCTACGGTGTTTATCGATATGCCGGTGAGTTTCAAGGCCCTTAGTCGTCTTTGAAGTCGTCGGGCCCGGGATTTGAGCTTATCCCGGGAAAGACACAGCATGTTGAGTGTAGGTATGACCTTCACTGCCTGCTCCGGATCTTGATAGAGTCTCAGGACCCCTTCCAGGGCCACAAGCGTGAGCTTGTCTATCCGGACCGCCCTGTTCAGGGGATTTTCCTTTATCCGGTCAACAAGTTCCTTTTTCCCGATGATGATGCCTGCCTGAGATCCACCTAAGAGTTTATCACCACTGAAGCTCACCAGGTCTGCCCCGGCAGCCAGCGATTCCTGGACCATAGGCTCATGAATTATTCCATATCTTGAGAAATCTATGAAATTGCCGCTACCCAGATCTTCAAATACAGGGATGCCATGTCTTGCACCGAGTTCGGCCAGCTCTGAGACGGATGCGGCCATTGTAAAGCCCACCATCTGGAAGTTGCTTTGATGTACTTTGAGGAGAAGTGCGGTCTGTTCCCCTATAGCAGACTCATAGTCCCTCAAATGGGTGCGGTTTGTGGTCCCGACTTCCCTCAGGATGGCCCCGCTTTTCGCCATTACATCAGGGATGCGGAAGGAACCGCCTATCTCTATGAGTTCACCCCTGGAGACGATCACCTCTTTACCCTTAGCCAGGGTTTCCAGTGTGATAAGGACTGCGGCGGCATTATTGTTTACTACCAGGGCCGACTCCGCCCCGGTCAGATCACAGAGCAACTCTTCTACGTGACTGTATCTGCTTCCCCTCATCCCTTTTTCCAGGTTATACTCCAAATTTGAATATCGACCTGCTATATCCAGCATGGACTGAAAAATTTCCTTGGGAAGCAGAGAGCGTCCAAGATTTGTATGTATCACCACGCCTGTGGCGTTGACTACCGGCCTTAAGGAGGGCATAAGCAGTGATGTCAGGCGCATTTCGATTTGTTTTTTTATGGTTTCATATTTTACTGATTCGGGGTCAGGTTCTTGTGAGGACAGAATATATGAGCGCAGGCTGTCAAGGACATCTCTGCAGGCAGTTACCCTGACCCGCCGGGGGGCTTCATTGGATAATGTCTGTATCAGTTCGTCAACCTTGGGAAGCTTACGTAAAAATTCTTGTTGAGATTGAGAATAACCCATGTTGCGTCTCTCTTTAATCTGGGTGGACAAAACCCGGGATACCTGGCTCAAAGCCGGTATCGAGCATTATATAGAAAAGATTGAGCACTACATTCGTGTGCAGGTCCTCCAGGTTCGGGGCGTCCGCTTTGCCCGAAAAATGAAACCTGACGAGGTCATGAAGCGCGAAGCCGAATCTATTATAAAGGCCCTGCCAAAGGGGGCTTTTACAGTTGCCCTGGACATAAAGGGCCGGATGTTGGATTCCCCCGGACTCGCAGGGATGCTGATAGACCTGGAGACAAGAGGGGTTAGAGACCTGACCATGGTGATAGGTGGGGCCTCGGGGCTTGCACCGGAAATAATCAAGAAAGCAGATAAGAGGTTATCCCTATCCCCAATGACCTTTACACACGACATGGCAAGACTCATCCTGCTAGAGCAGATCTACAGGGCCTGCACTATCAAGGCCGGCGAGCCCTATCATCATTGAGAGATGAACGTCGAACATTTTTTTCTTGAACCCTGAACCTCTGAACCCGTGTCTAGAATTCATTCATGCTTCCACTACAGAGGTTACCTCGGGGATTTCACTCTGAAGAAATCTCTCAATTCCTGACTTAAGGGTTATCTGGCTCATGGGGCAGCCTTTGCAGGCACCGGTTAGAGTGACCTTGACTATCCCGGTATCTTCATCTACTTCTACCAATTCTACATCCCCGCCGCCCTGCTGCAGCATGGGACGTACTTTGTCCAGTGATTCTTGTACTTTGTCTTTCATCATTTAAAAAATTTTCCTTTTATTTTTCAACCAATGCCAGAATATCTCCACGTGTAAACAGCGATGAAAGTTCGTACCCGGCATTGCTCAAGGCCTTTTCCCCACCTTCTTCCCGATCAACAACAGTAAGTACCTGGGCTACTTTGTAACCTTCCTCCTCGGTCCTCTCAATTGCCTTGATAAGGGTCCCGCCAGTGGTAACCACGTCTTCGACCAGTGCCACTTTGCTCCCAAGGGGAATGTTGGATTTTCCTTCTATCCAAGACCCTGTACCATGTCCTTTTGCTTCTTTTCTGATGATAAAGGCGGGTATGGGTCTCCCTTCAATAAAGCTTACTACAGAGACTGCTGTAACCAGTGGATCAGCCCCCAGGGTCATTCCGCCGACCCCTGAAATACTTATGTTGGACTGCAAAATGCGATTGTACAGCAGTTTGCCGCAGAGATAGGCCCCCTCTGCAGAAAGCGTGGTCTGCTTGCAGTCTATGTAGAAATCGCTCTCTTTCCCGGAGGTCAACCTGAAGGTCCCCTCTCTGTATGAGAGCTCAAATATCATCTGTCTGAGTCTTTCCCAGTCTTTCTGAATCATTGATCAGCCCCAAAGACCCGCTCAAATATGGTTTTCACATGTTTAAGATGGTAATTTATGTCGAATATGGCCTCGATTTCTTCCGGAGCCAGGTGTGTGGCCAGGTCTTGATCTGCCAGGAGTCTTTCCTTGAAAGTGCCGTTTCCCTCCCATACCTCCATGGCCTGTTTCTGGACAATTCTATAGGATTCCTCCCTGCTTACACCTTTCTGTGTAAGTGTGAGCAATACCTGTTGCGAGAATATGAGCCCCTTGAGCATATTCAGATTATGCTCCATCCGATCAGGATATACTATTAAGTGATCCAGTATTCCAGTGAGACGGCCCAGTATAAAATCTGTCCCAATAAAGGCATCAGGGCCGGTTACACGTTCAACTGATGAGTGGCTTATATCCCGCTCATGCCACAGTGTTACATTCTCAAGAGCCGGAATCGCATAGGAACGTACCAGCCGGGCAAGACCACACAGATTTTCCGACAGGATCGGGTTTCTCTTATGCGGCATGGCCGAAGAGCCCTTTTGCCCCGGCCTGAAGTACTCCTCTGCCTCCAGCACTTCTGTCCGCTGAAGATGACGCACCTCGGTTGCTATCTTTTCAATAGAGCTTGCCAGCACTGCCAGGGCACAGAATACCTCTGCATACCTGTCACGCTGTATGATCTGGCTGGAGGCAGGAGCGGGCTTAAGACCCAGGTGTTCGCACACATAGGATTCCACCCTGGGATCCGCGTGTGCAAACGTGCCGACAGCCCCTGATATCTTACCATAGGAGATTGTCTCCTTTGCATTCTCAAGACGCCTGCGGTTCCTCCGCATCTCATCGTACCAGATGGCAAGCTTCAGACCAAAGGTGATGGGCTCGGCGTGGATACCATGAGACCTTCCTATCATCACGGTATCTCTATGTTCAAAGGCACGTTTTTTTATGACATCCATCAGGGCATCTACATCATCAATGATGATTTCCATGGCCTGCTTAAATATTACGGCATTGGCTGTGTCCAGCATGTCAGATGACGTAAGACCCCAGTGCAGGTATCTGGCAGATGGCCCTACATGCTCTGCCACGTTGGTAAGAAAGGCAATTACATCATGACGGGTCTTTTCCTCTATTTCAGCTATTCGTTCCGGATCAAAAGCAGCCTTGGTCCTTATGTCCTCTGCAGCCTTCTTTGGTACTGCTCCGAGCTCAGCCCAGGCCTCTGCCGCAAGAATTTCCACTTCAAGCCAGGTCTTGTATTTATTCTCCAGGGTCCATATGGCTGCCATCCCCGGGCGGCTGTATCTATCTATCATGAAAAATGGTTCCTATAATTTTGATTCCCATGCCCCTGCCTGGGAATCCTGTATATCCAGCTTGTCTTTTAGACCAGATAAAGGAACGAAGCGCAATAGTTACAATAACAACATCCGGCAGGAGATCCCAAGCTTACAATCCCTGATAAGATATTGTTCAAGTCGTGAGCTATACCACCTGCCATAAGTCCGGTTGATTCTGATTTATGTTCATTTGTTCAAGAGCCGAGAGTATTTTTTTTAGGCACTTCAAACTTTAGTTCACTTAAGGCACTGTTACGGTTTATCCGGGTTAGGACTTCACTATCCACTAGTCTCGATCAGCGCCAGTAACTCTGCTGTTTTCTCCTTCATCAAATCGACATCCCCTCTGGATTCTACGTTCAGGCGCAATACCGGCTCTGTATTGGAACAGCGCAGATTGAAGCGCCAACCATCCAACTCCATGCTTATACCGTCGGTTTCATCTAAGCTATGGGCCTGAGGTCCATAGACCTTTTGTGCGCGAGCAATAGCAGCTAAAGGATCATCCAGTCGCCGGTTGATCTCTCCACTGGCTGGATACAGGGCGATACGTTCATCGAGCATGGCTGACAGTGGCTGTTCCTTCTGACTCATCAGTCCTGCAATTAATAGCCATGGGATCATACCACTGTCACAGTAAGCAAAATCCCTAAAGTAATGATGAGCGCTCATCTCGCCACCGTAAACCGCATCTTCAGACCTCATACGTTCCTTTATAAAGGCATGCCCTGTCTTGTTCTGTATGGGTATGCCGCCTGCACTGGTCACGACATCAATAGTATTCCAGGTCAACCGTGGATCGTGGATGATCTTTTCTCCCGGTTTTTTTGCCAGAAATGCTTCGGCCAGCAGACCTACAATGTAATAACCCTCGATAAAACGGCCTTTTTCGTCAAAAAAGAAGCAACGATCAAAATCTCCATCCCAGGCAATACCCAAATCAGCCCCTGAAGAGAGAACGGCCTTGCTGGTAACTGAACGGTTATCCGGCAACAGTGGGTTTGGAATTCCGTTGGGAAAGGTCCCGTCAGGCTGGTGCTGGACCTTAATGAACTCAAAGGGCAGATGGGGCTCCAGGGCATCCATCACCGGACCTGCGCAACCGTTACCGGAATTGATTACGATCTTGAGTGGTTTGAGTTTTGGTATGTCCACATAGTACAACAGATGCCTGATATAGTCGGGCCGGTTGACCAATGCCCTGCGCCGCCCGGATTTTTCCGCCGGGGAAAATAAACCCTGTCCCGCCAGCCGGCGGATTTCATGAAGACCGGTGTCACCGCTTATAGGACGTGCTCCTTCCCGCACCAGCTTCATGCCGTTAAAATCCCTGGGGTTGTGACTTGCAGTTACCATGATTCCGCCATCCAGGTGATGGTGAAAGGTGGCGAAATATATTTCCTCTGTACCACACAGACCGATATCGAACACGTTCACGCCGCTTTCCATCAGGCCATGACTGAGGGCATCACAAAGAGACTCGCTGGAGAGTCGAACGTCACGTCCCACCACTACCTGTTTAGGCTTGAGAAATTCAGCATAGCTCCTGCCAATCCGAAAGGCGATGTCCTCATTCAATTGATCAGGAATGCGGCCACGTATATCATAGGCCATGAAACATACAAGATCAGCGCCCATATACATCCTCTAACCTTGTGATGTCGTCCTCTCCTAAATAGCTACCGGTCTGGACCTCTATCAACTCCAGGGGAATCACACCCGGGTTTTCCAGACGATGATTTATTCCCAACGGGATATAGGTGGATTGGTCCTCTGTCAGTAATAACACCTCATCGCCCCGGGTAATCCTGGCAGTACCTCTGACTATAATCCAGTGCTCTGCCCTGTGATGATGCATCTGCAAAGAAAGGATCCCGCCAGGTTTAACCGTGATCCGTTTTACCTGGAAGCGTTCAGACACATCTATGCTCTCATATGCCCCCCAGGGTCGATAGACCTTGCGATGGCTTATGGATTCCTCTCGTCCTGATGCCTTCAACTGGTTTACAATGGCCTTAACATCCTGGACACGGTCTTTATGAACAACAAGCAGGGCGTCAGAGGTATCCACCACTATCAGGTCTTTTACCCCCACGGCAGTCAGCAATCGTGCTTCACTCCGCAGATAACAGTTGTTGACGTCCTTTGTCACCACATCCCCAAAGACCACATTTTCATCTTGATCGCGAGGACCCAGTTCTAGCAAAGACGCCCAGGAACCAAGGTCACTCCAGCCTGCATCTAATGGCACAACAACAGCACTGTCCGTCTTCTCCATGATTGCATAATCAATGGAGTCACTTGGGCACTCAGCAAACGCCCTGGCATCAAGACGCAAAAAATCCAGGTCCTGTACAATCTTTTCGTAGGCCGCAGTGCATGCATAGAGCATCTCCGGGGCAAATTGCTCCAGTTCCTCAAGATAGCGGCCGGCCTTGAACATGAACATCCCGCTGTTCCAATAGTACTCTCCGGACTCAATATAATCTTGAGCTGTATCAATATCCGGCTTTTCCACAAAACGATCTACCTGAAAAGCCGGATTGTCAGTATCCAGACGGTCTGACGCCTTGATGTAGCCATAGCCTGTTTCAGGTGCTGTGGGTATGATGCCAAAAGTCACCAGCTTTCCCTGTTCGGCTAACAAAGCACCCGTTTCAACAGCCTGGCCAAACGCCTGGATGTCGGTAATGATGTGATCAGCCGGTAACACAAACAGCACAGGGTCATCTTCCTGCTGTGTCAGACTCAAGGCAGCACAGGCAACTGCCGGCGCAGTATTCCGCCCCGCCGGCTCCAACAGGATGGATGAAGACTCCAGGCCAATCCGGCGCATCTGCTCAGCTGCCAGAAAACGATGCTGATTGTTACAAACCAGCACAGGCGTTTCGCAAACTGGAAGACCGGACAGACGTTTGATAGTTGACTGTAACAGAGTTTCATCTTCCACCAGTGAATAAAATTGCTTAGGATAAGCCTCACGAGATAGCGGCCAGAGACGGGTACCTGAGCCGCCGCATAAAATAACTGGCACAATCATTGCGCGTTTCTCCATGGAATTAAATATACATTTTATAGATAATGCTAATAATCCGCACTTATGACGTCTCCTTGCTCATAAAGCTTCTGGATAAAGTCTTCGGCCTTGAGTTCAGGGTGAACGCTGCACCCTGGTCCTATTTTTATCCCCTGGGGTATTTGTGTTCGGATGCCGATTACAGTGAGTGCCTCGTCCTGTTTACCAATCACGGAATCTCTACCAATACTGACACCGAGGTCAGTTATAGTATTCTCAACTCTGGCTCCTGGTCCGACCTGAGTATCGAAAAACAGTATTGAATCTTTTACCACTGCCCCTGTTCCTACATAGGCCCCGGGGAAAAGGATTGATCGAGCAACTTGTCCTTCAATTCTGACCCCGTTATAAATTCTTGAGTTATTTATTAAGCCTTGGGGGCCGACAAGTGCAGGGCCCCGATCTCTTATTGCCTCGTGGTCAAGGTTGGTGCGTACTTGCCAATCGGACAGTTTTATTTCGGGACGTTCTCCCAAGAGATCCATGTTGGCGGTCCAGTATTCCTCAAGGGTCCGGCTGTATCCCCAATAACCGTGAAATTTGTAACCATATACCTTATGCTGTTTGCTCATTATGGCAGGAAATATGTCTCTGCCAAACTCATGGGAGTCAATTCCGGCGTTTTCCTCCAGGGCTTGTTCCAGAATCTCCGTCTTGAACAGGTATATGGTCATGGAGGCCCAGTTCGATGCAGGGTGGACAGGTTTTTCTAAATATTCCAGAAGACGGCCTCCTCTTGGGTCATCCTCAGAAATCCGGGCCAGGCCGAATCTGGATGAACCTGCCGGAGAAACCTGAACAAAGGAAGCAGTAACATCGGCCCCCATGTCCAGGTGAAATTGAATGAGTTTCTGATAATTCATGTGATAGATGTGGTCGCCGGATAAAATTAGTACAAGGTCTGGTTTGTGAGCATGGATAAAGTCAAGGTTCTGATATACTGCGTCGGCTGTGCCCTTATACCAGTCTGAGGCGTGCAAGCCTTGAAAGGGAGGCAGAAGAGTGATACCGCGATGTCTGCCTGTCATGTCCCAGGATGCGCCTGTCCCGATGTGTTCTATTAGAGATGAGGACCTATACTGGCTGAGAATTCCAACTCTCTCGATGCCTGAATGCATGAGGTTACTGAGAGGGAAATCTATGAATCTGTAGAGGCCTCCAAAAGGTACTGTGGACTTGGGCCTGAGGAAGGTAAGGACTCCAAGTTCATCAACCCTGCCGCCCGCAAGGACCATAGCTAAGATTTTTGGCATTTGCTAACCTGTGAATAAAAAGGTTACTTCCTCTTTTTAATTCAGAATTTAGAATTCAAAATTGTGTCTGAACGGCCTTTTCGTTCAGATACTATATAGACATTGAGTCTGTCACAGAAGAAGCGAATGCACCCGGCCCGTTACTGTCAGGTCCGCCTGCAGCCTCTTCCGCAGATGCCTCCTCCATGGCTTCATCAACCATCTGGTCAAAGTCCTCGCCAAGGTCATCTCCCGCCAGACCTCCCATCTTTTTCATCCACTTAGCCATGCTCTTGGGATCATTTTCGTCGAGACCTGCCATCATTGCCGGATCTGCTAATTTTTCCAGTCTTGTCTCTTCGGAAAGGCGTACATTAACTCTGGAGATCAACTTGGTGACCGAGCTACTTCCACAGTGTTTGCAATGGGATTCAAAATCGTCCTTGTTAAGGACCAGGTGAGAAGAAACCTTTCCACACTTTTCACAGCGATATTCGTAGATCGGCATGATTTACTTCCCTCCATGTGCTGAATTGTGTACACAAGATGTTTACGCAAGATGTTTAACTACCAAGCGAAGGAGCGTGGTTGTTGTAAATTTATTGGCTGCACCCTCGGGTAAATTCTTGTAGGGGACCTCTGCCCTGGCACTCTGCCTGTGCCCGCCGGCCGACCCCATTTTTCCAAAAACACGGGCCGCCAGTTTGCCTGCATTTTTCTTATAGCCATCGCAGCGAAAGATAACTACCAGCTTTTCTCCATACTGGCCGGATATTATGACCCAGCCTATGTCATGAATATGTGCAAAAAAATCAGCTACCACGACAAGAATATCCGGATTCCCAACGCGGCCCAGGTGGACATAAATACGTTTTTTGCTGGTTTTCATGGTTTCCAGGGCGATCTTGAAATATTTCAGTTCTGATCGCCTTATATCAGCAGTCTCTATCTTATTCAGTAGTTGCTGGTTGATCCGCTTAAAGAGGTATTGGAAACATAGTACATCAGATGGAGAGGTCTTCTTGGTAAAGTTTTGGGTATCGGCTTTGATGCCGTAAAAAAGTGCTGTTGCAAGTGCTACCGTAGGATTTATCTTGGCGGCCTTCAGGTATTCTGTGAGCATGGAGGCAACTGCTCCATATTCCGGCCGTATGTCTACAAAGGGGGCATCCCATCCATCAGTGACGGGGTGATGGTCTATTACCGCATTATAAGAAATTGAAGCCAGAGCTGGATGGTGCGGGGGTTGGGAATCTATCAGCACGAATTTGGTGTATTGATCCTGCTTTGTCCCCCTCAGGCGATGCAGAGGAATTTTGAGAAAGTCTCTCATTGCAAGATTATTCACACGCTTTATCTCATTGTTGTGAGCGATTGTTACCTCTTCTACTCTTCGGCTGAGCAATCTTCTTACTGCCTGGGCGCTGGCCATGGCATCGGGGTCAGCTACTATTACGACCAGTACGCGATCGTCCCGCTTGAAGATCTGCAAGAAAGAGCGGAGACGTTCTTTGTTAGAAAGCCTTTTTGTGATACGGGCACTTTGATCAGGAGATTGTGGCGAACCAGCTTTTTTAGGATCGTGTTTATTGTTATTATTAACTGAGTTTGTCATTTTACTATTATTAGAGCCTCAAAAGGCATACTTTACGAAGTATTTACGGAAACAATTATGCCAAACGAGCCTATTGATAAAATAAGCACAGTTTGCATCAAGGAGCAATTCTAAATTAGTCATCATGATTAGTCCAAGGAATATTTGTGCCTTTAATCTTGTTCACGGTATTACATAACCCCTGGGGGTTATCATCCTGCCTTGCCACACAAAGGTCTGACTGTTTCCAACTATTATTGTGGTCTGCATATCAATATCCTGGCTTGCAAGGTCGGATAGTGTGGTAATAATAACGGTCTCTCCTTGTCTCATTGCCCTTTGAACTATCCCAACAGGGGTAGAAAATTTTCTATACTCCTTGAGTATTTTCACTGCTTCTTCAAGCTGTCTGACCCTTCGGCGGCTTCTGGGATTATAAATAACAACAACAAAGTCTGCCTGACCTGCAGCATGTAGGCGTTTAACAATAAGATCCCAAGGGGTCAGGATATCGCTAAGGCTAATCACTGAAAAATCGTGGGTAAGGGGAGCGCCAAGCATTGAAGAACAGGCGCTTAGAGCTGAAATGCCGGGAATAATATTCACTTCAACCTGTGTGCCTTCCGGATGGGTTTGCAGGATTTGTAGTACCAATCCAGCCAGTCCATAGATCCCAGGATCGCCACTACAGACCATGGCTACCCGTTTGCCGGAAAGGGCAAGATCCACTGCGGCCCTGCAGCGATCAACCTCCTGCCTCATGCCGGTTGCGACGACCTCTTTCTCCGGACCTAAAATCGGGCGTATAAGGTCGATATAGGTCTTATAACCGATTATTACGTCTGAAGCAGCTAAGCTATCATGGGCAACAGGAGCCATCCACATGGGATCTCCAGGGCCAAGGCCAAGAACGTCCAGCCTTCCAACTTTATGATCAAAAGAGTCTGATGTTATAATCATCTTGTAGTTTTGGACTACTTCTTTATTATGTACTAAAAGTTAATTTTAACGTCCAAAGATAAATATTACACCAAGTCGCAGTATCGGCAAATGGCACTATGGAGGATCTCTTGCGAAAAGGCTTAAGGTGTTACCACTGGGTCTGGTTGGCGCTCATGGCTAAGTTTGGCTGGGATGTGGCTGGAACCTGGATTAAAAAAAAGAGGGCAAAAAAGGTAAACCACGAAATGAAAGATGCCTAAAAAAGCAATCATAAACTCCGCTTTTACTTCAAATTACTTCATCAAATAACCCTTGAGCCGGATATCTTCCACTCTAAGCGGTGCAAGCTCATGATTTAGACATCTGACTATTGGTTGTCTGTATTGCATCAGGAAGTTTTTTTGAATACCTGAGCTTATGTCGATCCCCTTTAGTTCCCTGTAGATTATGTCTCTGACCCAGGCCTCTTTTTTTCGAATTGCTTGCTTTGTCTTGATATCAGAGACAATGAGTTCCACTTGTAATTTAAAAAAGATCATTTCCTTGTCCCGTTGCGCCGGGATAAGAAAGGGGTCAAGGTCCATGGTTTCAAAATCACCATGATTGGCCAAGGTGTCCGGGATATCTTCTGTAACTGCACTATGTGGTTCAAAAAACGGAGCCGAAAGATTCCACAGAAGCACAAGTCCCACTGTGAGAAGAATTCCCGACACCCCTGTTATGGTCCAAATAATCCAGGATGCTTCGTCCGGCAGTTTGGCCTCCGCGGTCTCTTGTGAGCGGCTCTCGCTCGCTTTGTCCGGCGGGATGGCCTCTTCCGTGGATAGTGTTAGTTCATTTCCATCTGATTCATCATAGCTATTATCCTCAAAAAGCCGGATATCAACCGGGTGATCTCCTTCATCCCATAATTTGTCTTCAGAAAGTACCACCTCAAAGTCATTTTCCAGTGACTCTCTTGCGCTTGCATCGGCCTGCTGCGGGCTATTATCACCTGAGTCCTTTACCGGTTTGGTGATTTCTAGAGATGGTCCTTCTTTAGAACCTGTTTTATCTTTAAAAATAGAAGTGTCTTGAGTCACAACAATATATTATCAGGAAAAGATATTTGTAGACGTTCACAGGTTCAGAGGTTCAGAGGTTCAAAGGTTCAGGGGTTCAGAGTTTAACGAAAATCTGAACTCCTGATGTGTGAGTTCTGAATAGAGCGGGAAAACGTTCTATAGGCTAGGGTGTAAGGGGAAACCGCGTCTTGCCAAACCCTGAGTTTTTTGAAACCTCTATTGATATTCTTTCGATCCATGATTCACTTATCTCATGAATCATGTTATTTATCAACCTAATTAAAAACCCAATACTCCACCATTCCATTATTCCAATGGTAAGCGAAGCGAACTAAATTCATCCATCGATCTCCTCTGCGACAGAGGCTAAACGGACCCTAAGCCTCAACATGGCCTTAGTATGCATCTGAGATATGCGGGATTCCGTATATCCCATGATTTCCCCTATTTCTCGCATTGTGAGATCCTCGTAGTAATAAAGAGAGATTACGATTTTTTCCTTTTCCGGGAGAGCGGTTATGGCTTTTATCAAAATTTCTTTGATCTCGGTTTTATTCAATAAGGCAAAGGGATTTATCTCGCTATCGTCTGCTATTAAATCAAAGAGATCGTCTTCATTATTGTCCGGCATTCTTCTGCGGATAGTTTCTATATCAAGGAAGGTTACGTTCTTTGTTTTATCCAATAATTTGTAGAATTTTTCTATGCTGATTCCCAATGCCTCGGCGACTTCTTTGTCTTTGGGAGGTCGATTAAGGTCTTTTTCCAGATATTGGTATGTCTTTTCCAGTTCTGTAGTCTTTTTCCGTATGGATCTCGGAACCCAATCAAGGGATCTGAGTTCATCCAATATGGCCCCACGAATACGGAATTCCGCGTAAGTCTTGAAACGGATTTTTTTTGATGAATCAAATTTCTCAATAGCATCCATTAATCCGATGACTCCTGAGCTTATGAGATCATCTTGGGATATGTTTGGGGGCAGGCGCATGGCGAGTCTTCCAGCAATGTATTTTATCAGAGGAGAATACTTGAGGATCAGTTCTTCACGCTTCTCCTGCGTGAGTGATTGACCGTTGCCGAAAAAAGCATCAGTATAATCTCTAAGTGGTATTCTTGCGGTCTTTGCCATCACTCGCTTATGTCCTAAGGAGGTGTTTCCAAAGATATTTGACGTTACCAACAGCATGGTTTTTCCTCCTATCATCCAAGATATATTGTGCCAAGTCCATCATTGGGGCTAAAAGATCTGTTAGCGCATTCCTTGGTTCATGGATATTGACAACCGATTCCTTTGGTGCTTCAGCATGATTCATGAAGACATCTCAACCACAATGGTTCTATTTTTTTGATCAGTTGAATTGAGAAGAAATGAAATGACCCTAAAGCCCTCATTTCCTCTCCTCCTGTCATAATCTGATCTCCCAGTAAGTAGTCCAGCCAAATTATGTCCGAGCTTTAATAAGCAACACTTGTACCAAGGGCCTGGAGAAGCATTCTCTGTATGTCTTAAGGGAATAGAAAGTAACCCTCCACCACGCTTTATAATAAGCGGTATGTAATCTCTTGAACTGATCAAGCGCCAAGCATAAACTCATATACTGTTAAATATTTTTATTTACAAAACAGAGAGTTGCGTTATTGAAGCCGTCTCTGACCCCGCTTTATGGGATAAGATAATAACTGCTTCTAATAACAGATAAACAGGTGAGTAGGCGGATACGGAATACGACAAAAATACGGATGAGATGAACCTTATATTCCCAAGGTCAGACTGCAGGATACAAAATTATAGTCAATATTTTGACACAAATAGGCGCTTGACAAGAAAGATGACAATTTTTTGTCACCAGGTTTTCAGTAATCTTGGACCTCTTAACCCTGAACCTTTCAACCCTGAACGGTTACGGTAATTCTAATATGCGGCTTGTGGATATGTCGTGGACAAAGGGAATCCTTGCTACATGGCCCCCTGCGTTCTTTACTGTTTCGGCCCCTACTATGTCTTTCTCTTCCCAATCCGCCCCCTTAACTAAAACATTTGGAACAATGGTCTGGATAAGGTTTAAAGGAGTAGGATCGTGAAAAATCACCACATAGTCTACAGCGGCAAGTCCAGCCAGCACGTACGCCCTCATTGCTTCGGTGTTTATAGGGCGCTCCGGCCCCTTGATCTCTCTGACTGATTTGTCGCTGTTTAATCCTACCACCAGATAGTCGCCCAAGTGCCGGGCTGACTCCAGGTATGAAACATGACCTGCATGCAGGAGATCAAAACATCCATTGGTAAAAACCATCTTTTGGCCGGCCTTGCGTCTTCGATTGACCGCGATATTCAGAGAAGGCAGGTCCAGTATCTTTGGATTAGCCTTTGGCCACCAGGACCTTGGTGCATGTGCAGTAAAGAAGTCCTGCCGTGCGGAGTGTATTTCATCCATATCCAGCTCAGCCAAGACGATTGTCTCTCCGTCACAGGCCTTGGCAAGGATTTCCCCACGGGGTCCTATGATCTTAGAACCTCCACCAAATTCTGTGCCTCCAATCATGCCCCAGGCGTTTGCACCTGCCACAAAACATTGGTTTTCAATAGCCCTTGACTCCATCAGGAGCTCCAAGTGGTGTCTTCGGCTAAGTGGCCACAGGGCCGACAAGAGCACTAAGTCCACCCCTTGATATACAAGATGACGGACAAGTTCCGGGAAGCGCAGGTCAAAACAGGTTATCAAGCCAAGCCCCGGTTCGGTTTTTCTAAGAGGTATCCACAGGGCAACAGGGTCAGTCCCTGGGCTAAAGACATGGTCCTCTTTCATAGGGCTAAAGAGATGGATCTTTCTATATGTATGAAACGTATTATCAGGTCCGATCACATAGGTAGTATTAAAGAGCTTCTCCCCTGATTCCTCTATGGCTAATTCAGGAAGTGTACCGACTATGTGGATCCCATTCGTTTCTGCTAAAATTTTAAGTTTGAACAGGATCTCGGGGATTTCATGGGCCAGGTATTTGTCAGCTTCACTGAGAGGACCCGTTGCCCACAGTTCAGGGAGTAGAAGTAATTCCCCTCCTGCCCCTGCAGTTTCACTGGTTGCTGATTCAACTTTCTTCCAGTTGGCATGGATATCTTTTTCCCTGGGAGTGAACTGGAAAATCCCCATTTTGAAAGTTGATACTGACTGTTTCATACTTGAAAAAAATACCCAATCACTGAATTTTTAGCCACAGACCCACACAGACAACCCATTCACTGGCCTACTCTCCAGCCCAATGTCCTTTCAATCCCTTCAGAAAGAACTGTTTTGGGCTTCCAGCCCAACACCTCCTCAGCCAGATCTACCTTTAGGCAGCTTTTTTTGAGATCTCCCGGCCTTGCAGAGGTCCTGTTTGGTGTCCTGAGAGAGTTGTCCAGAGGACGTTTTTTGGAAATCACATCAAATATGGTCTCAAAGAGGGCCTGGGTCCTGGTTTCCTTCCCTGTACCAATGTTTACGGCCTTTTTGTCTCCCGCCTCAAGCGCAAGAAGATTTGCCTCTACAACATCTCCTACATAGCAGTAGTCCCTGATCATGCCCTCGGGTTCAGAGGGAAAATGATAGAGCGTGCCCGGCTTATTTTCAAGGAATCTGTCCATGAAAATGGCCACTACTCCTGCCTCACCTTGAGGTATCTGGCGCGAGCCATAGATGTTGGAATATCGTAGAACAGTATAGTTCAATCCGTACTGGTGCTCATAAAAGCAAAGGTAGTTTTCTGAAACTGCCTTTGCTATGGCATAAGGGGACAGAGGTTGCGGAGGATAGCCCTCAGAGGTGGGGTACTCTTCAGCCTCTCCATAGATGGCCCCGCCAGAGGATATGAATATGACCTTGCGTGTACCGACCCTCCTGGCACCTTCCAGCAGGTTGATAAAACCCTTGATATTTACTGAGGCGTCAAACCCGGGGTCTTCCACAGAAGCAGGGACAGAGATTTGGGCTGCGTGGTGATTTATCACTTCCGGCTTTTCGTATTCCAGTAGCTTGTGTATCTCCGGGGCCCTGATGTCCATTAAATAGAATTTTGCCTCAGGATGCAGGTTCTTCCGTTTTCCTGTGTACAGGTTGTCTACCACTACAACTTCATGACCTGCCTCTATGTAAGCATCAGTCACATTTGAACCTATAAAACCCGCCCCGCCGGTTACAAGGATTTTCATATCCACAGATCTCCTTAATTTATAGTATTACCATGCTATCATGGTTATAAACGCTCGTGCAAGAAGGGTGCGAACTAATTCATTGTCCAAAAACAAACTCGAATTTGCTGGACGTAGTACAATTCTGTCAATAATATCAAAAAACTGATAATATTGTGAGGGAATAGGATGTTTAATTATGCCTAATATAACCTTTTTGCCGGCCAACGTGACTGTAATCGCAGATCAGGATGAAAATCTGCTAAGGGCAGCTATGAGGGCCGGAGTACACATTAACTCCTCATGCGGTGGAGCAGGGGTATGTAACAAGTGCCGCATTCTCCTGGAACGAGGTCAGGTCCAAGGAGAGGCTTTTCCGGAAGGGGGATGGAAGGCCTGTGTCACCTTTCCGGTCTCAGACGTGGTGGTCCGTGTACCGGTTGAGTCTGAGATGGACCGAAAA
The DNA here is from genome assembly GCA_030606515.1 of Deltaproteobacteria bacterium. Lineage (GTDB taxonomy): Bacteria > Desulfobacterota > Dissulfuribacteria > Dissulfuribacterales > UBA3076 > UBA3076. Next base: position 22,137 of record JAUWGF010000005.1, read on the forward strand.
GTTCTCAGACGGCCGATGGCCGGAAAGGCTGCATCGTGGATCAAAGCTCAAGGTGAAGTCACGAGTTGGAAGCTTCATCCTGCAGTGCGAAAACACGTTATCAGCTTGCCTCAGCCAAGCATTCAGGACAGTGCGAGTGATCTTGACAGGCTAAAACGTGAAGTTATTCAGGGCAGGCTTCAGGCAATTTCACTGGAGGTAGATAACCAGGTCCTCTTTAATCTACCGGAATCTGTCCGGAGCAATGACTGGAGAGTCACGGTCAGCTTGATGGAGGGCGCAAAAAAAGATGTCCGTCGTCTAATTCGTGTGGAGCCCGGTGATACCACAGACCAGCATCTGGCTGTGGCCGTGGATATAGGGACCACTACCGTGTCAGCTCAGTTAGTGGATCTTAGAAACGGAGAGGTCCTGGTAGAGGCATCCAATTACAATCCGCAGATCAGTTATGGGGAAGATATCATCTCCCGTATAGAGTTTGCAAGAAAGGAAGAAGGCCTTAAGACGCTGCAAAAAAAGATAATTGAATGTCTTAATGGGCTCATAGAAGAACTTTTTTCAGACATGGGTCGGGAGAAGGAGGCCTTAAGTCTCATTACCATAGCTGCAAATACCGTAATGATTCACCTCCTTCTCGGACTTGATACGCGTTTTCTGAGGACCCAACCCTATACTCCTGTTGCCACCCAGTTTCCTCCGGTAAGGGCCATAGAGTCAGGTATAAATGTTCCGGAGCATGTGCGCATGTTTTTAGGCCCTTGTGTTGCCAGTTACGTTGGTGCAGATATCGTGGCCGGAGTGGTAGGCGTTGGACTTAACCACCATCCGGAGCTTACGCTCTTTATAGATATTGGAACAAACGGTGAGATCGTCCTTGGAAATCAGGACTGGATGGCCTGTGCAGCCTGCTCTGCAGGTCCTGCCTTTGAGGGAGGCGGGATAAAGCACGGCATGCGCGCTACCACAGGGGCAGTTGAGGTGGTGCACATACATCCCGAGACCTTTGAACCGATGGTCTTGACCATTGGGGGCAGGAAGGCCAAGGGAATATGTGGATCAGGTATAATCAGTCTGCTCGCAGGACTTTTTATGGCAGGTGTGCTGGATCAGCAGGGAAAATTTTATAACGATTTAGAAACAGAGAGGGTCCGCCTTGGAAGGGATGGCTGGGAATATGTATTAATAGAGGCGGAATCTACTTCCATAGGTCAGGATATTGTATTCACAGAGGCAGACATTGAGAATCTTATCAGGGCAAAAGGTGCCATGTTTGCCGGCTATTATACATTACTGGAATCAGTAGGTATGGGATTTGAAGATCTGGAACGGGTAATACTGGCGGGTAATTTTGGAAGCTACCTGGATCTTGACCAGGCCATCACCATAGGGCTGCTTCCTGATATTCCAAGGGACCGCTTCTTTTTTGCAGGCAACAGCTCTCTCCTCGGGGCAAAGGCCTCGGCTGTTTCATGGCCTGTTACAAAAGAGCTGTATGAGGTCGCCCGGATGATGACACACTTTGACCTCAGCGATAGCCCGCGGTTCATGGAACATTATGTCTCGTGCCTGTTCCTGCCTCATACGGATCAGAGATTATTCCCGTCAGTCAGGCTGAACTGATTTCATGGCCCTTCTGAAGGCCTCTGCGTAATCTTCCGGGTAGTGACCTGTGATCCATCTTTCTTGCCTTTCGCTGAAAGCACCCGGGGAACCGGGGAGTCTGGGCAGAAAGCAGTAAAAGAGGCGCTGATCCATATCCGGATTATTAAAGCGCTTTGAGATTTCGTAGGCCGTGACCATCCGGACCCCCAGTCTGTCCAAAGTCCAGATTACGAGTCTGATGCAGTGGTCCAGGGAGTTTCGGACCTCCGGGCCTGCCTCAAGCACATTACCCACAGGGCAAGTGGTCATAATCTGGACTTCGCCTTGGGAGCGCTGGGCCTTGGGAATATGGACCATGACATTTTCATCCTCGTGGACAATCAGACTCGATGCCAGGTCCTCTTTCTTGTCCAGTCGTTTATTGGAACGGATTGCCCTTAAATAGGTATTAAAAAAAGGCCGGCCATAGGACTTTTCATAAAAAGCTGTAAAAAGGGCCACCTGGTCTCCCACTGCATAGGTGGAGATTGATTTTGAGCCAGCCTCCTCCTTGTCTATGGATTTTACATTGGGAGGTATCAGCGCAAACTGCTGATGAATCTGCTGGTGGGATGCGTGTAATCTATATCCTGATGGAGAGAAATCAAAGCCATAGTTCCAGCCCCAAAGGGTGGCTGTGTAAGGTAGCTCTTCTCCTTTTTCCAGTCTGTTTGCAACTTCTTT
>JAUWGF010000166.1:0-3981 GCA_030606515.1 Deltaproteobacteria bacterium
CCACAATCTCCGTCCCGGACATGCCCATGCTGCCCAGGCGCTGGCCCACCGGCCCGCGAATGGTTACGGAGACCTTCTCATTCCTGGGCCAGATCCGGCCGCCAATACCATGTTGTCCCTGGGCCTGGATAACCAGTTGCCGGACCCCATCAGTGACAGCCTGCTGTATCTGCTCTTCCAAGGCCTTGGAGGAGACACGCCGGCCGTTGGGATTGCTGTTAATTGTCAGTATTTCCATAACCGTTATTTATATAAATGTTGAATGTTGAATGTTGAATTTCAGTTTTTGATTCGGAAACGAGGAACTTTTCGCAAGAGCCGCTTGCAAAACTCAAGATTTTGTTCGAGGGCAAGGCGCGAGGAGGTGAAAAAGCGCAGTGTACTGGGTGTACATGAGCATTTTTCACCGACGAGCAACGCAGCCATCGGACAAAAGATGGGTTTTGCAAGTGGCTCTTTAGCAGGCATAATCAATCTCCAACCTCTCAGCTATAGCCTTATCTCCAACACTGAGGCCGTCCGACATGCCGATTGGCAACTGCGTACTCCGGCCCATAGGGGCAAAGATCTTTTTTAGTTCTATCTCAGCGCTCTTGAAAACCTCCACTACTCGCTCAGCCACTTTATCAGGGTCCAGCCGGCGGTAGAGCTTGGGGTTTTGCGTGGTTATGCCTCGTGGGCATTTGCCTGTGTTGCAAAGGTTACACCGGTTGTACTCATCTCCCAGGCACCCGGCTGCGGCCTGCATGATATATTTCCCTATATCCACAGCACTGGCTCCCAGCATTATCATAGCAGCGGCATTTGCTGCCAGGTTCCCTGTCTTGCCCATTCCACCGGCAGCGATAAGAGGAAGTTCGTTCTGTTTTCCCTGTTTGACCAGATCCAGGTAGCAGTCCCGGATATTGGAAGCGATGGGATGCCCCATTTTGTCCATAGAGACATTATAGGCCGCTCCGGTCCCGCCGTCTTCACCGTCAATGCACAGGGCAGCGGCATAAGGATTTCTGGCCAGGTTATTTAGAACAGCCTGGGCGGTCTTGGTGCCGGAGATCTTGGGATACACAGGGACACGGAAACCCCAGGCCATAGACATGGATTGGATCATCTTGGCCACTGCCTCCTCGATGGAGTATTTGGTCTGATGTGTGGGAGGAGAGGCGAGGTCGATGTGCATCGGGACACCGCGTATCCCGGCAATGAGCTTCAGTACCTTGTAGGACATCAACAAGCCGCCGTCTCCGGGCTTTGCGCCCTGGCCATACTTGATCTCAATGGCACATGGATCTTCGACCATATCCGGCAGGGCGTGGATGATCTCATCCCATCCGAAATAGCCGGATGCGATCTGAGGGATGAAATACTTGAGAAAACGAGAGCGCAGGAGCCTGGGTGGCATACCACCTTCCCCGGAGCACATAACCACCGGAATTCCTTCCACCTCATTGAGATAAGTGATGGCCATGGCCAGGCCCTCCCACATGGGCGGGGAAATGGCGCCTATGGACATGCTTCCGATGCGGATAGGGAATATCTCCCTCACAGGAGGGATAAAGTGGTCGTCTTCCACGATCAATCGGTTGTCAGTCACCTTGAGGGGTAGCTTGTCAGGGGAAGGGATTCTACCCAGAAGGGTCCTGATATAGAACTCGTGCCTGCCTGCATCCAGGGCAGGGTCAGTCAACATTGAGATGCGGGTAAATTTGAGCTTGTCCAGCGTACTTGGGCTGGGATCATTGCGCCTTCCACCGCGCTTATACGGCGTTCCTCCAAGGTTCTTGTGAAACAGAAACTTATGATGTGGATTGTAATGCGGGACAATTGCCACATTCGGACATACCAGGCTGCACATTCCGCAACCGGTACAGTAGCGATCAATGTCATTAACCTGGCGGATTCCGTGGGACACCTTTCGTACAGTGCTGGGCATCGGGGTGCCGGATTCGGAATGCACGAGGCGCTGGGCGAAGACAGCAGGCTCTATAGCCTGTTGCGGACACACTGCGGTACAACGGCCACAGCGGGTACAACGGTCCTCCCTCCATTGAATGACATAGGGGAATTCCTGCAGCGCCAGTTGTCCGTTGTGGTCTAGCCGTGAAGCTGGTTCCATACCTGGACCTCCTGGGCATTGGGTGTCACCATTACCATGTCATATTTTGAAGGAAAAATGTCAGCAGAGCGATCACGTTGGGGGATTGCCCTGTCAAGACCACACATCTCGCTCACAAGGGCGTATTTTCCCTTGGCCCCGCCAACAACTCCCGGCCTGAGCTTTTTGGAATCCTGTACCATGAAGATTGTTCCATCAGGTATAAAACCGATGACCATGTTGGGACCGTCTATGCACAGTGGTCGAAGACTCTTTTTGAGCAGGCTGACGGCCTTGCCGTCTGCTCGCTCACGGATCTCTGCGTCCTTTAATGGGGTGATTATATCTTTATAATAGGTCAGGGGGTATTTGAGTTGCCGGTGGCTGAAATGCAGGATGTGAGCGAACACCTCACTGTCGCTGTTGTAGCCCGTGTAACCGGAGAATCCGCGGCCGGTCAAGTACTCCCGGATAGGGACAAAGGCCGTGTTTTCGCCGTTAGTCATGGTGCAGTAACCCTGTATAAAGAATGGGTGACAGGCATAGAGGTAGATGGTGTAGTTGGTGTTTTGTCGCCCCTGGGCCAGGATCACCTTGGCCTGCAGGGATAAATCATCCAGGCCAAAGAATTCTGCTAGCTGCAATGGATCTCCCACTTCCTTCAATGTGAGGCAATCAGGGTAAAAAGAGAAGACAAAGAGGGACTGATCTTTTTCTCCCATACGCCTCAGGTCCAGCCTGGTCTCAAGCAGGAGCCGTTCCCACTCAACCTGGGCCTTTGGTTCATAGGGAGAGGGATACTGATAGGCCTTGGCAAAATAGTGGTCACGGGGTTCTATCTCCATGCCTGCGACTCGCTTGACCTTCGGTTCCCAGTTGTACTTGACACGAAAGCCTGCTTCCTGCATGTAGTCATCCAGCATTTCAAGGCCTTTTTTCGTACAGCTACCGGAAAGGATGGGATAGCTCTTGAGGTCTTCAAATGGGCCCCCCAGGTCCTTTAAGACCAGACCCAGGCCGGAGCCGTCATGGCCTTCTTTCATGGTCTCCAGCGCCAGGATATTTTCCATGGGAGAAAAATATGAACTGGATGTAATGGCGCTAAGTCGACACATATCTTCTCCTCGTGACTATAAAAGTATTTAAACCCGTAGATTGGTGGAGCGGCGCAAAACCCAACAAAAACTGTGGAGCTTCATTTGTTGTTGGATTTTTCAACCCGACCTTCTATGAGGGTTCCTTCAATTCTGCTGGAAAGTCTTTCCCCAGCAGGTAATACATTTACTTCATCCGGCGAACATTTTCAACATAGGGATTTATTATCGGATTGTTAGAATAGTATGAGTAGAGTTCAACGGAATTGCTTAGACTGAATACCGTATTTCTTTACCCTGAGGCCTAGAATCCTTTCAGATGTATCAAGGAGCCTTGCTGCCTTGGCTATATTGCCGTGCGTATTTTTTAATGCCTCAATGATGAAATCTTTTTCGAAAGTGGCTAGGGCAAAGAAAAGGGAGCCGGAAGGAACTGTCTCCGATGACTCGGCTGTCTGAAGGCTGGGAGGCAAGTTGTAGCTGTGGACAACATGATTGTTACAGAGAAGCATGGCTCGCTCTATGCAGTTTTCCAGTTCCCTCACATTTCCAGGCCAGTGATAGCGCATGAGCATATCAATGGCAGGAGTGGTGATCCTTTTCACGTCTTTTTTGTATTTCTTCCTGTACTTCTCAAGGAAAAAATCCGCCAACAGGAGGATATCCGGCATTCTCTCCCGTAAAGGCGGCAGGTAGATTGGAAATATGTTTAGGCGATAATAAAGATCTTCCCTGAAGTCTCCTTTCTCAAGGGCCTTTTCCAGGGGCTTGTTGGTCGCTGTGATAATTCGTACA
>JAUWGF010000045.1:0-11111 GCA_030606515.1 Deltaproteobacteria bacterium
CTTCTTTTTATCAGGACGATTTTCCAGATTGGATGGTTTAATTTTGGGCTTGGGTTTCTGGTTTTTTAGCCTGGCGATTTCGTCTCTTAGAATTTGAATTTGTTCCTGCAGTGATAGGATCAGCTCTTGTTGAAGACAACAAATATCGAGTAACTCGGCAACAAGAGGCGAGAGCTCCTCTTCAGAGACATTGGGAATATTCGGGATTTTAGTAAGACGATCTGTAGCCATAAATCAATCATAATCTATTCAAGCCACTGTGTCCCGCTTTTTTTTCAACGGATGGAGGTATCAGTTAAAAAACTTATGGAAGTTTCATAGGGAAGCGGTAAAAATAGAGATACCATGATTCCGCCCAGATTTATTGAGAAGTTACAGAAAATCCATCTAAGTCCCCTTTAATAAGGGGGAACTTTGAGGTATCCTAATTTGAAAAAGGGAGTATAGGGGGATTTTAGAAAAGCCGGAGATCCGCCGCAGGCTGGGAGTAAATTCTCATTATATGATATCATCTTTAGGCTGACTTTGACGTCATCCTGTCGTTAGGACCAACGGGAGAGCTTTGGAATGCAGAAAAAGCCAACCTATGAAGAACTGGAACAAAGGGTCAAGGAGTTAGAGAAAGAAACCGTCAGGCGCAAGAAGGCCGAAGAGGCGCTGGCAGAATTACAGCGATACACAAGGGAACTAATTGAAGTGAGTCCGGATCCCTTAGTGGTGATTTCGTCTGAGGGTAAGATTACAGACGTGAACCGTGCAACGGAAGTGGACACCGGATATCCTAGAGACAAACTCATAGGAACGCGTTTTTCAGAGTATTTCACTGACCCCCAAAAAGCACGTCAGGGCTACCTGCAGGTGTTCAGTGAAGGGCATGTCCGTGATTATCCATTGGAAATCGGGCATTGTGACGGAAAAGTCACGCCTGTACTCTATAATGCCTCGGTCTACCATGACGTGAAAGGAGATGTAGCCGGAGTGTTTGGCACTGCCCGCGACATCACCAAGCTAAAAGAGGCCGAGGAAGCGTTACGAAAAAACGAAAATAGACTGAAGGCCTTGCTTGCCGAACTCGCTGCCAAGAACGAAGAGCTTGATTCCTTTGTTTATAGGGTCTCCCATGATCTCAAGAGCCCTATCGTCACTATCGATGGTTTCGTTGGCGCCTTGAAAGAAGATTTCGGGCACGTCCTCCCAGAAGAAGGAAAGAAATACCTCAGGTACATAAGCGATGCCGCACGAAAAATGGAGCTCTTGATCAAAGACCTGCTCGATCTCTCCCGCATCGACCGCGTAACCCGAAAAAAGAGAGAGTTCCCTTTTGCAAGGCTCGTAAAAGATGCCTTGAAAGCGCTTCAACCCCAGATCAAGGCGCGGGGCATTGTGATTAACATCCAGGAAGACCTCCCAGTCATTTATGGTGAAAAAAGGCGACTGGGCCGGGTAGTGGATAACCTATTGACAAACGCGATTAAATATATTGGAAAAGAGAATCCCTCTCCCTGTATCGATGTAGGAGTTGAAGAACAGGATGGCCAAAAGGTGTTTTTTGTCCGCGATAACGGCATTGGCATTGAACAAAGGGATTTTGATAAAATTTTCAAGGTGTTCCAGCGGCTCCCATCCGCAAAAAAACAGGTCGGAGAGGGCACTGGCGCCGGTCTGACGATTGTGAAGCGAATCATCGAACACCATGGAGGCAAAATCTGGCTTATATCAGAGCCCGGGGGAGGAAGCACATTTTACTTCACCCTTAAAGACAAGGAGGCTTGAACATGCATTATGAACCTTCCAATATTTTGCTTGTAGAAGATGAGGAAGCACATGCTGAACTGACCAAGCGGGCGATTCGAAAGGCAGGCAATGCAAACCAGGTTGATGTTCTGACTGACGGAGAAGAGGCGCTCGACTATGTTTTCAACCGTGCCAAGTACGCTGATAAAACAAAGTATCCCCTCCCGGGCCTGATAATACTGGACATCAAGCTCCCCAACATTGACGGGATAGAAATATTGAAGCAGATCAAGGAACATCCTGTTCTGAAGAAAATCCCTGTAATCATGCTCACTACATCAGATCGAGAAGAAGACATTTGCCGATCCTATATCCACTGTGCCAATAGCTATCTGACCAAGCCGGTGGGATTCAAGGAATTCGAGGAAAAGATCATGCAAATCGAATTTTACTGGATGATACTTAACCAACCGCCTTCCCTGGAAACATAAGCATTTTGCAGGGCCTGAAGTGTTAGATTCGGAAGGATTTAGGAGATGGAACCATTAAAGGTCGTAATCATTGATGATGAAGAGCCGCACTTTCAGCTGATGAAACGGGCTATTCATAAGGAATTCCCGCTTGCTTCGATTGATTACTTCGAGAACCCCGACCTTTGTCTTCAAAGGCTAAATGAGATCACCCCAGATGTCATCATCACCGATTACCTTATGCCCAGCATGAATGGTATCGAGTTTTTAGAGGCTTTAAATCGAGAAAAGAAGGATATTATCCCCGTCATCATGATTACCGGCCACGGGGATGAGAATATTGCTGTCCAGGCCATGAAACAGGGGGCCTGGGACTATTTGGTAAAAACTCCCGATTTCATTACCCTGCTCCCCAGTGTCATTAAGAAGGTGGTTTGCGAAAAGAAGCTTAAGGAAGCACTGCGCGAATCTGAAAAAAGATATAGAGCCTCATTTGACAATTTTATAGATGCAATAAACATTTTCTCTAAAGATAGAAGATTTTTGGATGTGAATAAAAAGCTGATTCAATTGAGCGGGTACTCGAAAAAAGAGCTTCTCTCCATGAAACTGGAAGATCTATACCCAGAAAGTGCCAAATCCCCAACAGAAGAAAGAATCCAGAAGATGTTACAAGGAGAAGAAGTCCCTGTCTTTGAAACTTACTTTCTTACAAAAGGAGGAGAGAAGATACCTGTTGAGATAGGTGTTAGTGCGTTAAAAAACTGCTATGGCCAAGAAATTGTCTTTCAAAGCAGCATAAGAGACATCATCGAACGGAAGCGCGCTCAAGAGCAAGTTCATACTATTTCCCGACAACTGATGAAGGCACAAGAAACCGAGCGGCAAAGGCTTTCTCGTGACCTGCACGACCTGGTGGGGCAAAACCTTTCTGCTTTAAAAATTGGCATTGACACCCTTTTTGATGATCAGCCGGAAGTTCCCTCTGCCATGAGGCAAAGGCTGGCCGAACTCTCCAAAATGGTTCAGGGAACCATAACGGCTGTCAGAGATCTGGCCTATGGCTTACGTCCAACCAGCCTGGATCAGCTCGGGCTTGCCAAGACCGTCCTCCAGTATTGTGAAGAGTTCTCTGGCAGGACAGGTGTCAAGGTTGACTTCTTTGCCCCAGGTCTAGACAATTTAAAACTCGATTCTGATATTGAGATTGCCTTGTACCGCCTGATTCAAGAAGGGCTCAACAATGTTAAGAAACATGCTGATGCCACCAATGCGACTATCCGGTTGGTTGCGTCTTTCCCTAACATTATTCTCCGCATCGAAGATAATGGCAAAGGTTTTGACGCTGAGAACCGCTTGGCTTCAGCAATCAATGAGAAACGCATGGGATTGGTAAGTATGGAAGAAAGGGTTGCCCTTCGTGGCGGAAAAATGAGGATCGAATCCCGTCCAATGCAGGGCACAAAAATTTTTATAGAGGTTCCTATCAAGGGGAAAAGGAGTGGGCACGAAAAAAACCATCCTGATTATTGACGACCACCCCCTTTTCAGGGAGGGTCTCAAGTCCCTTATAGCGCGCAACCCCGGATTCGAAGTAGTCGGGGAGGCCGGAAACGGGCGAAAAGGGCTGCGGATGGCCAGGGAACTCAAGCCGGACCTAGTGGTGATGGACATATCCTTGCCGGATAAAAGCGGCATTGACCTCACCCCCGACATACGAAGCCATCTCTCAGAAACTCGTGTCCTAATCGTGAGCATGCATTCTAAAATCGATTATATCACTGAGGCATTTCGGGCAGGGGCTTCGGGGTATGTGGTGAAGGATTCGGCTGCTGACAGGCTCATACAGGGGCTTAAGGCCGTATCAAGAGGGGAGTATTACCTGGACAGCTCTCTCTCCCATAAGGTGGTGAAAAAACTTATGGAATTTCCTGAAAAGGAAGCAAAGATTACGGATGCGAGGTATGATATCTTGACCCCCCGCGAGCAACAAGTAATGCGTCTACTGGCCGAGGGGATTTCCACCAAGAAGATCGCTGAAAAGCTTTTCATCAGTCGCAAGACTGTTGAAAACCACCGGACCAGCATCATGAGCAAGCTCGAACTTCACAGCGCCATGGAGTTGATTCGTTATGCAGCCAGGCTCGGCCTGATCGATGTGGATCTCTGGAAGGGTTAAGGTACATCCCAAAACCCATCCTATTAGATATTTCTAGATATTTCCTTCTGCCTCCGGGACAAATTCCCATCTCATAGGTATTCCCCCTATAAAAATGAATTCCTTCCTCTATGGACTAACCAAATTTAATAAGATATTATTTTTTTATCTTGGTGTCATAAAAATTGAAAAACGTGTTACAAAACTGAAAAAAGTATTCGCTATTTTCTAAGGGGGGATTCTGATAGCTTCTTTTTCGTTAGGGCTAATTCTGTCAATTTACCCAGGCGACCGACAATCTTTGCCTGGGGTTTTTCCATTGGCAGAAGGCATGAAGCAACAAGGGGGAATTACGTGAAAAAGACAGTGATTATTTCTAAGCAGAAGGATCGTAATCAAGGCTTGATAGCATTGCGTAACAATTCAATCCCTGCCTGTTTTTCGCCAAGGCAACATTTTCATAGTTACCGTGGCGGCCCACAACCCTCATTTGAGGCTTTCTCTATGGCAAAAGGCATGAATAAAAAAGAAGAGGAACGACGTGGAAAAGATAGTGGTTATTTCTAAGCAGGAGGATTGTAATCATGGCTTGATAGCATTGATCAATGCGCTTTTCCCTGAATGCGAGATCAGTATAGTTTTTTCTGATATGGAAGGCACTGATGCGTATCGAGACGAATCCTTATCAGAATTAGCTCTGTCTGATGCAAGAGGAGGGACCATGTCAGACATTTTGATCATGCATGACCTGCCAAATATGCGTGAGCTACTTTCCCAGAAACTGGCAGGTTCGGTAAAACCGTTATGAGTGGGGGTGATACAGAATCGGCCAAGGGATAGCTAAAATCGGAGTATTTGCTGGAATGGCCTTGGGCTTGAGGGAATAAGGGGGTTGAAAATGGAAATTCCTCAAAAAGCAAATATTGTTGTGGAACCCAGGTGGCTACCAAACGCAAAACAAGAAACATTCAAGACTAATCAGACAACCTTAGCTAGCAGTTTTACGCAGGGAAGTCGGAGACGAATATTGGTTATCGATGATGATGCAAACGTTCGCGATATCCTTTCACAGGGACTTTCTTTTATGGGGTATAACGTAGCTGTTGCCAACTGTGGTGATGAAGGTCTAAATCTTTTCCAAAAAAGCTCATTCGACCTCGTCATAACTGACTTAGATATGCCTGGCATGGACGGTTGGAACTTGGCCTTCCGCATTAAAGAAAAATCCCCCAACACCCCAGTCGTTCTGATAACAGGTAAGGAGAGAAGGGCCGTCCTTGAAAAGATAAAAGACAGTTCTGTTGATTTTGCTCTATTTAAACCCTTTAGATTGGAAGATATTCAAAAAATGGTTCAGAGTATGTTAGACACAAGATCATCAGAGTATGGGACACGTGCGCCAGCCAAAGAACCTGCCGTTACGAAGAAAAGGATGCGATTATACTCGTTAAATAAAGAAACCCACATTTCTGCCCCGACTGTTAGCTGAAAAAACGTAACCATCAGCTCTTGACGAGTATAAATCGATTGTTACAGGAAAGGAGACCGCATCATGGCAAATAATTTTCAGATCTTTGTTCACAGAGACGGTGGGAGCCTGCATCTGAAATTAGTTGACGATTTCGATAGGAGCTCAGTACACAAATTGCTGGGTGCCCTAAAGAGGAATTGTTATGGCGTCTCAAGGGTTTATATACATACTAGTTGTCTAAAGAAAATATTTCCTTTCGAACGGAATGAATTCCAAAAAAAGCTTGATGTTCTGAAGAGCAAATCCATATCAGTTGTATTTACAGGAAAGAATGCTTCCAAATTAGCCCCGGAGGAAAACTATTTATTTCAATCTATTTGGGCCTGATTCCCCTGACACTTCCCCACTATTCGGTTTGAATTAGCCGACTTCGGCGGGACTCTTTCTGACAGGATAAACTGGATTTACATGATTTTCATTTATCCTGATTATCCTGTTGATCCGGTCAAAAAAATGGAAATCCCTATATTGTTACTATTCAAACAAATTTCCTGAAAAGGAACTCGCATTCCTTTGGGGAAAGATCAAACCGTAGTTCCGCCTCGTGTATGATTTCCTTGCGGCTTTTTTCAGGATACTCCTTGGTGATCTCGGATATCCACTTTACAGCCTTTCGGATGCTATCACCTTCGGGTAACAACTGCTCTGTGCTCATTTGATTCCTCCTAATATATATTCTTAACCCGATCACCCTGTCCTCAATGCCTCGGATGGATTGACCTTGGCTGCCTGTCTGGCTGGATATATGGTGGCAAAAAAACATATTAAAACGGCAGAGATCGAAATTATGGCCACGTCGCTTGTGTGAAGCAGTATGGGAAGTGTGTCGGTGTAATACACCTCACTTGGTATCTTAATGAACTTGTAGCGGCTAAGGAGGGAACAAAGACCTACTCCGCCTAAAACGCCGAGTATGGTTCCGGTCAACCCCACAAGCAATCCATTATAAATAAAAATCCGTAAAATATTTTTATCCATTGCGCCAAGTGTCTTAAGTATTGCTATATCCTGATTCTTTTCCATGACCATCATGATAAGGGTACTTACAATGTTAAAGGCAGCCACTAGGACAATCAGGGTAAGAATGATAAACATGGCGAATTTTTCCAACTTCAGGGCTGAAAAAAGATTACGGCTCATCTGTTGCCAGTCCATTGTCCAGAACGGAAAACCAAGTTTTTTTTGTATTGCTGTTGTAAGGCCATTCGTGGCATAAATATCCGAAACCTTTATCTCCAGGCCATGGACTTTATCACCCAACCCAAGAAGTCGTTGGGCAGCCTTAATGGGAATAAAAGCAAGGGAGGCATCGTACTCATACATGCCGGTCGTGTTTACACCTGTTACCTGGAAGGTACGTATCTTGGGGAGCATTCCCACAGGTGTAATAGTCCCGCTGGGCAGCACGACCTGGATTGGCTGCCCGACAGCAACTCCCAGGTTGCGGGCAAGTTCCTTGCCCAGAAGTATTGGCGGAATTCCGCTGCCATTATAATTCTCAAATGCCCCGAGCCCCTCTCCTCTGATGATCTCCCCCACGCTGAAGACTTCTGCCACAGAGCCCGGGTCTATCCCTCGGATGGCTGCTCCACTGACAGCCCTTCCTGAACTCAAAAGGGCCTGGACATAGACAAGGGGGGTCGCAGCCGTCACTGTGATATCCCCGTCCTTTCCCCTGATCATATTCAAGAGGCCATTCAGGTCATTACGAGGAATAGTAGTTTCGAGCACCTTTTGCCGCACAGACTCCATGTTACCAAAGGCACCTTCATAGTTTTTGACCAGAATATGTGAATTTATGCCAAGTATCTTGGTGCGGAGGTGGTTTTCAAAGCCGGTCATGACCGCAATTACGACGATCAGGGCCATTACGCCTACCGTTACCCCTGCTATGGATATAAAGGTAATAAGGGAAATGAAGGCCTGTTTGCGTTTTGCCCTGAGATAACGCAGGGCAATAAACCATTCGAAATTCATCCTGAAACTCGACCCTCCGGACGCAACTGCGGGAACAGGATAACATCGCGGATAGAAGGGGAATCCGTAAAGAGCATTACCGCGCGATCCACACCTATACCTTCACCGGCAGCAGGTGGCATACCTACTTCCAGTGCCCTGATAAAGTCTTCATCCAGTTCAGGGGGCACCTTATCATCATCTCCTCTGCCGGCTATCTGCTCTTCAAAACGCTGATGCTGTTTCCTCGGATCGTTAAGCTCTGAGAACGCGTTTGCGATCTCGCGGCCGCCAATGAAAAGTTCGAATCTGTCTGTAACCTCAGGATTTTCTTGATTCTCCCGGGCCAGGGGTGAGACGTCAATGGGATAATGGCTTATAAAGGTCGGCTGAATGAGCTTGGGCTCTACCAGTAAATCAAAGAGCTTTGTCCATAACTTACCTGTTTTTTCATTGCCCTTCAAGGGAGCACCAAGGGCCTTTAACCTTTCCACAAGGCCCTTTCTGTTTTCAAGATCCTTTTTTGAAACCTGCCCAATCTCAATCAATGCCTCTTCAAGGGTCATCCGGCGCCAGGGTGGCGTGAGATTCATCATGCACCCCTGATAGGAAAAGACCGTTCCGCCCTTTATTTCTTCAGCTATCCGGGAAAAGAGTTCCTCTGTCCGCATCATCAAGTCTTCATAAGTGACATAGGCCTCATAGAACTCCAGCATGGTAAACTCCGGATTATGCTGTATGGAGATTCCTTCGTTCCTGAAGTTCCGGCCAAGCTCAAATACCTTGTCAAAGCCACCCACAAGGAGCCGCTTCAGATACAGTTCCGGAGCAATCCGCAGGTAAAGGTCCATACCAAGGGCATTGTGATGGGTTGTAAAGGGACGGGCGGTTGCGCCGCCAACGATGGACTGCATCATCGGGGTCTCAACCTCCAGGAAACCATGGGAAGTAAAGTACTCCCGCAATATCTGTACAATACGTGACCGGGTCCTGAAAACCTCTCTTACCTCCTGATTCATGATAAGATCGACGTATCGCTGGCGATACCTGATTTCCTTGTCTTTTATTCCGTGATATTTCTCAGGAAGGGGCTTCAAGGACTTGGTTGCCAGGCCGATGGTTTCAGCCGAGACTGTCAGTTCGCCCACACGGGTCCTGAAAAGCCTGCCTTTAACCTCAATCAAGTCACCAATGTCGAATTTCTTGAACAGGCTGTAGGCTTCGGCCCCAACCATGTCCCTTCTAACATGGACCTGAAGTTGATCGGAGCTGTCCTGCAGATGTAAGAAGGCGGCCTTTCCAAAACGGCGCAAACTCATTATGCGGCCGGCCAATCTGAAGCTGTCCGGCACCTTTTCCAGGGCTCCTGCATCATATGAATCATACAACCTGCGTATTGTCGCCGTACTTTCAGGCGTCTTTACGTCGTTGGGATAAAGAGATATATTATTTTTTTCGAGTTGCTCCGCTTTTTCGCGGCGCTGCTTAATAACTAGGCTTTCGTCACTCAAGTTGTCCACTCCTTATTGGGGAATGCCCTGATTATACTCGTGGTAAAAAAACATGATAAGAAATCCGACATCCTTCATTCATCAATTTACACTTTTTTCGAAAAAGTGGGTATTGTCGAATTGAATGCCGATGTCGAAACTGGAAATTCGAAATTTGAAATTAGGTAATGCATCTACATCTTTGTGTTTTTCCCAATTTCAAATTTCACTACCAAAATCCAAGATCAACAAAGTGTAAACTATTTTTGACTTGTCGTGAAGGATGTCCATAGTTTACTCTATATATACCGTCAAGTGAATCAGGAGACTTTATACTCCATGAATCTACGTTTAGCCCTGTGCATAGCCTATGCAGGAGTCATCTTCGGGATATCTTCCGTCCCTGGGAATCGACTTCCCAGCATATCGGTCAGCGATTATTTTATACATTTTTTCGAATTTGTTGCATTAGGTTCATTGCTCATGTGGTGGCGGCTGCACAACTCTACAGTATCTATAGCAGTGGCCCTGTGTCAGGCCATTTTTCTTGGATCATTATACGGCCTTGCCGACGAACTTCATCAATATTTTGTGCCAAATAGATGTGCTGATCCGGTTGACTGGGTTGCAGATACCCTGGGTTCTGCCATAGGTGCGATTGCAGTATTGGCTTTATTCTTAGTTTTCTCAAAACGGTCTGATCCTCGGGAAGGCGTGAGGGATTAATTGAAGGATTAAAGGATTAAGGGATTATAAGGATTGAAGGATTAAAATTCGAGACGATTTAGTGCTTATGAATAAAGAAATTGTTCACATCATGAACGACATTTCCTCCTGGCTCCGTTATCAAAAGCAACTGGGGGTTGAGATTATTCCCAAGGGCTCTGAATTATCCGCCTTCCTGGATCACCGTGTCAAAGATGGGACATCTCTGCAGGGGCTGACTTCCACCCAGGAATATAGGGATAAAATTCCTGCATCAACTGACCTTGACGGGCTTCGCAGGATGGTTGAGAATTGTAACAGGTGTGAGCTGCATAAAAAGCGGCAAAATATAGTCTTCGGAGAAGGACCTGAAAATGCAAAGCTGGTGCTGGTAGGAGAGGCCCCTGGCAGGGAAGAAGACATGCAGGGCCTGCCGTTTGTAGGCCCTTCAGGGGAACTCCTTACAGATATGCTAAATGCCGTAAATATTTCCAGAAAGGATGTCTTTATCACCAGTGTAATCAAGTGTCGCCCCCCGCATAACCGCACACCCGGGCACGAAGAAATTGCCGCATGCACTTTCTTCTTAAGACACCAGTTGAGGCTCATCGATCCGCCCCTTATACTTGCTTTGGGATTGGTGGCTGCCCAGACCCTCCTTAAAGAAAAAGCCCCTTTGAAATCTCTTCGTGGCCGCTTCCATCAGTTGGGAAATGCCAGGGTCATGCCGATCTATCATCCGGCATATCTGCTGAGATCACAAGGAAGCCAACAACTGGACCTTAAACGTGTGGCCTGGCATGACCTTCAAATACTGGAAAAAGAATATGCCGAATATCGCTAAAAGCCAAATGCAAAAGACTATAGAACAAATCCAACCTGATACCCATTTTCTAAAAAGGGAAACTATTAATTCAACGCCAGGAATTTCGAGGCGGGGTAAATGGTTTATAAGATACGGGGTTTTACAAGCGGTCCTATTGCTTGTTATTACGCTGTTTTTGTCTGTGTTAGTTCCTTCCTTGTGGGGGGATGATCAGAAAGACAAGCCGCGGAATCCAACAGAC
>JAUWGF010000067.1:0-8518 GCA_030606515.1 Deltaproteobacteria bacterium
AATACTATGCCATGGAGCGATTCCTCTACCGGCTATCCCAATCCGCTCACGCCGACCGATTTATTCTCAAAGGCGCTTTGATGTTGAGAGTCTGGCGTTCGCCGGAACTTCGTCCGACCATGGACATCGACATGCTGGGAAGAACGAGCAACGAGGAAGCCGACATCGTTGCACAGATCCGAGACATTTTGACCGTGGATGTGGAAACGGACGGGCTTGCCTTCGATCCTGATTCCATTCAGGCCGAGCGGATCACCGAAGACGCGGATTACGAGGGGATCAGGATTCGGTTCCTGGGCGCATTGGGCTCTGCGAGAATCAATATGCAGATTGATATCGGTTTCGGCGACGTCGTTTATCCGGAGCCTGAAGAATCGGATTTTCCGACTATGCTGAATTCCCCAGCACCACGACTGCTCTGCTACAGCCGTGAGAGTTCTATCGCGGAAAAGCTTGAGGCCATGGTCAAGCTGGGTGTGCTGAACAGCCGGATGAAGGATTTCTACGACATCAGGTTGTTATCCCGGCAGTTCGATTTTGATGGAACTAAGTTGTCCGAGGCCATTCGCCTGACCTTTGAACGGCGAGGCACGACGCTGCCCGCGAAAATTGAGGCATTTACTCAGCCTTTCATCGAGGCCAAACAGACCCAGTGGGCGACGTTCTGGAAAAGGCTCCAACAGGATCACGTTCCTACCTCATTCAGAGAAATCATGGCTTCGGTGGACAGATTTCTATCGCCTATCGTCGCGGCCCTTTCCTCCGGCAAACCAAGTCCCATAAACTGGACTGCACCCGGCCCATGGACCTGAGCCGGTGGACTTCCATCAAGAAGATTACCCTCGCAACTGGTAATCACCCAAGGAACAGCACAGACGGCTTGATGTGAATGGTGATCTGGTCAAAGGAAGAGATTATACTGATAGAAAAGGGACTAAATGTGTCAAAAGTGTAGCCCTGACCCCATTTAACACTCCTATCAGACCCTAATCAGGTTCCAAAAACTTCTCCCTCGATTCTGAAATATCGTACTTCCCGGCCGTCCGGAATCCCCCTTCGCGGATCTTATTTGCCAAATCCGTATCCTGAAGGATTTTCAACTGCGCACATCAAAATGACATCCTCAAGTGCCTCAAGAAAAATAGTGCCTGTACCGATATCAGAAAGAAGGGACCAAGATGAGATAGGCGACGAACAAACTCATCCCGGTAGATGTCGTAGTGAAAGATTTTCCTCCGCTCGATAGCATACGCGCAATTACATGGTGGAGAAAACCCGGTGACACCGAGCCTGGATTGTCTTGGTATGAGGGAAATGAAGATTTCTTGAACAAGTTGGCCACGTTACTACTCTAAAAATGGAGAAGAGATGCCCACGGTCTTATATATGCTTGGATGGCGGTTGTTTTTCTTTCCAAACGAAGGTAACGAACCAATTCACATCCATTGTGAGAATGCCGAGAAAAGCTGTAAGTTCTGGCTTGATGTAGAAAATTTTGACATCATCGAAACCTACAGTTACAGTATGACTGGAAGAGACAAGCGCATTATCAGGAAAATTATTTTCCAAAATTTTGATCTGATCGTTCAGGAATGGGAAAGGATGCACCATGGAAAAAATTCATGATGTCGAATATATTCGTTTTAGCCATGACAGTTTCATTCTTAAGGTAGATAAACAAGAATATAGGTTTCTCTTATCTGAGATTTCCAAAAAACTCAGCAATGCCTCAGAAGAAGAGCGCAACCACTTCAGAATTATGGTATCCGGTTACGGAATTCATTGGCCTCTGCTTGATGAAGACTTGTCCATCGATGGACTGCTTGGCATCATTCATGCGCCACCAGTTCATCTG
This sequence comes from Deltaproteobacteria bacterium, assembly GCA_030606515.1. GTDB lineage: Bacteria > Desulfobacterota > Dissulfuribacteria > Dissulfuribacterales > UBA3076 > UBA3076. The sequence goes on from JAUWGF010000067.1 coordinate 1,856, forward strand.
ACTAAAAGGGTGCATTACTCACAAGCTGCTTAAAATTAAAACCAGTAAAGGTAAACAACGCATTTAAATCATACCAATACAGCTTTTCATTTCCCTCGCCACACCTCATGATGTAACCACGTCCCACAAAGCGAATACAACCGCCCGCTAGCTCAAGACGCAAAGCACGCCAAAAAAATCATTGTGACCGCCAGGCGTCGGCGCTCACAATTGACTTGCAACAAAAAAAACCCTTAGCGTCCTTCGCGCCTTGCATGCGTTTTTATTTTGCGTATTTTGCGCCTTTTTGCGGCCATTAATCTTGCCGGGTTCATGTTCATCACTTCATAATGCCCCCCCCGGTCTTACTCTTTTTCCCCCATCAAAAAGACATCATCAAGAGCCTCAAGGGAAAAAGTGCCTGTACCGATATTAAAAAAGGACCAAGATGGGATAGGCTGCGAATAAAAACTGGTTGTGAATATTCAGGTGTTCTGCTGTAGGCGCGTTATGCACATTCTGCGCGAACGTCCCCTTTCCCTTTCCACTGACCCCCCTTTTGACTATTTTTTGCCTTTCTCCTGTTCTGTATTATACTATAAAAAATAGTCCTATAATTCTTCAAAGGCTGCATAGATTATGGCAGAGTACGATCAGAGTTATAAAAATCTCTTCAGTCACCCGCAATTGGTTCGGGATCTGTTGCAGGGCTTTATTAAGGAACAATGGGTTGCAGGGCTGGATCTTGATACCCTGGAAAAGGTAAATGGCAGCTATATTGCCGATGATCTCCGGGAACGGGAAGACGATATTATTTGGCGTGTACGCTGGGGCAAAGAGTGGATTTATGTCTATCTACTCCTGGAGTTTCAGTCCACGGTTGATCCCTATATGGCAGTACGCCTCTTGACATATGTTGGGCTGTTGTATCAAGATATTATAAAAACCAAGCAACTGTTGGGCAATGGAAAACTTCCGCCAGTACTGCCTCTGGTGTTGTACAATGGTGAACGAGCGTGGAATGCATCGAGAGATATTGGCAGCTTGATACAGCATATTCCCGGAGGGCTTGAGCAGTATAGACCAGACTTCCAATACCTGTTGATTGATGAGAGCTACTACCAACAGGAGAATCTTCCAACAAGCAACCTGGTAAGTTCGATTTTTCAGCTAGAGCAAAGTCAAAATCCTGAAGATGTGCACCGGGTCGTCAAAAGGTTAATCGAGTGGCTTAAATCGCCGGAGCAGATATCGCTTCGTCGTGCATTTACGGTCTGGATCAATCGGGTTTTACTGCCAGTACGCCTGCCTGGCCAGAAAGTCCCAAAGGTAAATGAGTTGATGGAGATAGAGACCATGTTAGCAGAACGCGTAAAAGAATGGACAAGGGAGTGGAAAGAAGAGGGAATCCAGCTTGGCCTTCAGAAAGGTCTGCAGAAAGGTAGACAGGAGGGTAGACAGGAGGGTAGACAGGAGGGTCTATGCCAGGCGCTGAAACTCCTTCTTGTGCGCCGCTTTGGAGACCTGCCCCAATGGTATATAAGGAAACTCGAACAGGCCTCTACCGAGCAGTTAGAATATTGGACAGCCAAAATCTTTGATGCCAATTCCCTGGAAGAGCTATTTGGAGAAAATTAAGGCATAGGAGGTCAGGGCTACACTTCTGACGAATTTACCTTCAAAAAAACCTTAGCGTCCTTCGCCTTGTATGTGTCTTTATTTTGCGTATTTTGCCCGCCCTGTGGAATACGAATCCATTCCTCTGGGGCGCCTTTTTGCGGCCATTAATCTGCGCCTGCCCCGCCCGCCCCGTTCAATTCGTAGACCATTTAACTGGGGTAGCTCCGGCAGATGCTACTGGGCCTGGTTCATGTTCATCACTTCATAATGTAACCACAAAGCGAATACAACCGCCCGCTACGCTCAAGACGCAAAGCACGCCAAGAAAGTCACCCTTCCCCCCATCAAAATGCCATCCTCAAAAGCCTCAAGGAAAATAGTGCGGGTGCCGATAATAGAAAGATAGACCAAGATGAAATAGACTGTGAATAAAAACTGGTTGTGAATATTCAGGTGTTCTGCTGTAGGCGCGTTATGCACATTCTGCACGAACGCCCCCCTTTCCAATACAGTTTTTTCATTTCCCTCATCACACCTCATGATAAGATTTATTGAAAGGGAATATTTGGTTCTCTGTGCTGATCCTGTGTCTTTCTCACAGGATCAGGGCAAAACCAACAAAAAAACCCTTAGCGTCCTTCGCGCCTGTCCTGTAGGTTCGGAAAATCATACTGGGACGGTTCAGGTTCATAAGTTCACAATGTAACCACGTCCCTCAAATTTTTGCGTGTAGTGCTCTTAAATAGGCAAGAAAAATATGTTGAAGACCACAAAGTCAAGAAGGGAGAAAACACGTTTGAGATTGCACTGCCTGAAGAATTCAGGGGATCAGAGATAGACGTGTATTTGCTGTTGGAAAAAGAACTTAGAAATGCAGCCCATTATTGCACCAAAGAGAACGCAAATCGTATCCCGCTGGAATATAAGATGATACTGTTAGCTGCCGAATCCGGCGAACTGAAGTAAGTGGGAAAAATGAATCGGCAATACCCGAACTCATTTTTGCCTTACCATTTTACTCGTGGTATAAACCCTGCCGTTTTCGAGCAGAATAAATTGCCCGCCGTAGGGATCATCAGGGATCTTGTCTATCAGACCGGCAGTGACCAGTTCGGTTAGGGAAGAAGGCTGTTTTTGGTAGGTTTTTTGGTATTCGCCCACCTTCTGTTCCAGCCTGTCCATGATTTCCAGTGCCTTTATTCTCAGCATGAAATCCTTTTTTATGCCTTCATTTTCCGTATCCCTGATCATTTCCTTCAGAAAAATTATTCCGGTTCGATGTTCAAGCGCGTAAACAGAAAGACGCGCTGCCAAAGAGGCCAGGTAATAAGGACTGCCGGGTAGTTTTGATGCCTCCATGAGGTATTTGGCCCCGTTGATATTGTCCTTTAAGAAAAAGAAATAATTAAATCCAAGGTAATAAGGCACTCGATAGTCGTTGGTGCGATATTGTTTTGCTTTCAGTAGCAGCTTATTAGCCGCTCCGTATTCTTCCATATCCCATGTGAAGAGCATGTCCGCAAAAAGGTACGCGTCCCAGAAATATGGATCCAGGTCGGTAATAGTGTTTATTGACTCCTGCAAATAGTTGAAGTCCTGTTCGCCAAACTTTTCATTCTTACCTATTTTTTCCCCAAGAAATGTAATGACTTTCAGGAAAAGAAAATCGGAAACTATCCCTTTGAATTCCATAGCCGCCGGGCCTGTAAACCGGGATGGCAGGGTATAATCCATATAGTTTTCCTGCAAGAAAACATCCCGTTCGTGGTGAAGATGCTGCCAGGCTGCGCCGTAAAGCACAAGGGCGACAATCAAGACCACAGTGATTAAACGGCTTATTCTCAAAGTCAGTTCCCTTCTACTTTAATCTGCGACAATCTGCGTAATCTGCGGACTAAGTCAGTTCCCTTCTACTGAAAACAATCGATGCAAAGAGGAGGAGGACTGCGCTGTAGATCAGGCTGTAACAGGTTATGCTCAGGAGATAGGAAGACGAGATGGAGAGTCCGTGGGCTGCCCTGATCTTCAGGTCATACACCGACAGGTTGGGCACAATGTATTGAGTTATCTTGACAACTGCCTGAACTGCTGTTGTGAGTTGGATTTCATTGGCCTGGCTTTGAATAAACTGAACTACCTCTTCGACAGTCTGTCCGACAATATAGGTGGAAATAGTGAAAAGGAGGGTGAGAAAGGAGCTTGTAGTGACAGTGCTGAAAAAAATCACAACGGCATTCAGCACGATAAACATCAAAAATTCAGCAAACACTGCCTGAAAGACCGCGAGCCATACAAACTCTTTAAAATAATTCGGATACTGCGACTTGACGGCCCAGATGGTCAAAGTGCTGATGAGCGTCAACATGCATAACACGGCCAAGCTCAGAAGCACCAGGCCGAGAAACTTGCCGATCAGGTACTGTGTGCGGGAAAACGGTTTTGACAGGACGCAGTAAATAGTCCGTTTGTCCAAGTCTTTTGACATGAGGTTTACGGATAGAGAAAAAATCATCAGAAGGCCGCCGAACGTGATTGCAGAGATGTTTATATCCACAGTCACCTTGTGCAATTCGCGCAGGAAAAATCCGGTAACAACAAGTGAAAGGCCCATAATCATCAGCGCAAACAGGCCGATCCCATAGAGCGTACGGTCCCGGATTCCTTCCTTGAAGGTGATCACGGCCAAGGACCAGACACGTCTGTTCATGATTCGGCCTCCTTCACGGTCTTGAGAAAAATTTGCTCGAGTGTATTGACTGTGTTGTCGACAGTGATGATTTTTACCTTTTCCCTCCCGCAAAGGGCTAATGCCTCGGACAAGTGTTCCCTTGGACACGTGATGGTGACATGGGTACTTTTCGTGAAGATTGCCCAGTCTGATTCTCGGCATTTCTTCTCCAGTTCCGGCGTCTGACAATCAACTACAATGCGGACGCGGTTTTCCTGGTCCAGCAGCTCGTTCTTCTGAAGTACTTTGCGCAACCTGCCATGGACCATGATGCCCGTCCGGTCGCAGATACGCTCCACGTCACTCAAGATATGAGAGCAAAAAAGTGCTGTTTTCCCCCTTTTCTTAAGGTCCAGAATCATATCAACCACCATTCTTTGTCCCAGAGGATCCAGGCCGGACATAGGCTCATCCAGAACTACCACATCCGGATCATGTACCAGGGCAAAACAGATACCGGCACGCTGGATCATGCCCTTGGAATAAGAACGTAGTCTGCGATTTTTGGCTGATTCCAGCTCGGCAAGTTTAAGAAGCCTGTCAATTTGAGACTGCACCTTGTGTGGCGGCATGCCTGAAGCCAGGGCGCTGAACCGCAAAAGTTCAGTTGCACAAAGGTGGTCATAGAAATAGGGGTTTTCCGGAAGATAACCCACATGCTTGCGTGATTTGGGGTCACCAGGATGTTTACCCAACAGGGAGATTTTTCCTCTGTCCGGTCGTATGAAGCCCATCAGCATTTTCAGCACAGTGCTTTTACCCGCACCATTCGGGCCTACGATCCCGAAAATCTCACCCTGGTCAATAGAAAGGGAAAAATCCTTGACGGCTAAGACTTTTTTCCGGGTAAAGCTTGTAGTAAACGTCTTTGAGACATCTTTAATACTGAGATACATGATGTTTATTGAGCAAGTACCTACGAAATGTCACTCATCCTCTTGCCTGCACCGTTCGGCCCTATAATACCAAAAACCTCTCCTTCCTGAACAAAGAAGGAGAGGTCTGGCCACGGATTTCCTGCGCCACAGATCGTTCCTGTAGGCCTTATTTACATGATCAAAGACGATTACCGGATTGCCTGACATATTAGAGTGGATTTATTATAGAGTAAAATCATAAAAAAAACCCCCTCTAAAGGGAAAGCGAGGGGGCCTGTTTAAGACATATATTTTACAGTCTATTGCTGCGCCTTTGTCCAACCATTAATGTCGCCTTGGCTGTTATCAGCAGATATGTCCGTGGCATTGCTTCCGACGTCAACAGTATGCATATAGTAACCGCTGAAGTCACTGATAATTCCATATTCCACGGTCCCCTTGGTATTAACAGAAGTGATTAAAAATACATCAGCAGTTGCATTAACATCATTATAGTCCATAGAAACATTGGGAGAAGTCTCGTATGTAAAATCAGGACCACTTCCGGTATCTGTTAAGGTAATATCGGCCCATACCCCTGTACCCAAGAGAAGCATAAACAGGGACATGCCCGTTATAATCAATCCTATTTTTTTCATTGCGTTAACCTCCAATCCTATTATTATGATGATCCGTCTGGGTAATGGAACCATTCTGCGTAAAAGCCCTCGCAGTCTGTCCTCAGGTTCCTTGCGTCACTTAAGGCCGCTGTATTAAAGGCCCTCTGACGATACTTGGCAAACTGCGGAATCGCAATTGCCGCCAATATTCCGATAATTGCCACGACAATCATAAGTTCCACCAGTGTGAAACCTTTGTGTCCTACCTTTCTCATCTTATTCAAGAATCCAATCATAATAGACCTCCTGTGCTAAAAAATTAGTGTGGGTTGATCCTTAAAATTCCTATCGGCAACTCTTTCCGGCTTGATAAATACAATTTTACCTCCTTTATTGATTTATGTTGAAATGAAATTTGAAATTTGAAATTTGAAATTGGGAAAAATACAAAGATGTAAATGCGTTACCTAATTTCGAATTTCCAGTTTCAGCATCCATATTCAATTCGACAATGCACGTTTTTTGAAGAAAGTGTAAACTGGTGAATGAAGCATGCCTAATTTCTAATTCCTCAATTCGTTTCTAATTATGCTTTACTGCAACATCAGTGCCACATAGCCATGGCCTGCTATACCTGGGTAAATACGCCGATTTTGGCACTTTTCTGAAATGGCGGATGCGATTTTTTGTCTTGTTCAATGCACAAAAAAAGTCACTAATTGACAAAAATTGGTCTTACCGCAGAGGAGCAGGTGGAAGGTAGAAGGCTGAAGGCTGAAGTAAATTAGAGGGAGAGGATTAAAGGATTAGAAAGGATAGTGTATGCATTGGCGTGAACTTATAAGGTTTGGCAAAGGGC
>JAUWGF010000141.1:0-4874 GCA_030606515.1 Deltaproteobacteria bacterium
TGGGGACTGCCACGGTCATCCGTTCCTGGGCCTCGGAAAGCAGTATTTCCCATGGCTGAAGCCCTGGATATTTCAAAGGCGCCTGGTCAAGAAAGAGCTCAAACCCGTCTGTCTCCTGTGCCATCTCACCCACAGAGGACGAAAGACCCCCTGCGCCATTATCAGTAATGGAATTGTATAGGCAAAGGTCTCGTGCCCTTAGGAGAAAGTCCGTCATTTTCTTTTGCGTTATGGGATCTCCTATCTGTACTGCCGTAGCTGGAGAGCCCTCATGCAGCTCCTCAGATGAGAAGGTTGCCCCGTGGATCCCATCCTTTCCTATACGGCCGCCGCACATAACTATGGCGTCTTCTGGGCGGGCCTTTTTTTCATGGCCGGGCCTATTGCAAATCTCCTTTGGCATGATGCCCCCTGTGCCGCAGAAGACAAGTGGTTTCCCCAGATAGCGTTCGTCGAATAGGATACTTCCGTTTACTGTGGGGATGCCACTCTGGTTACCCCCGTGTTCAACGCCTTCTCGTACGCCTTCGAATATGCGTTTAGGGTGAAGCAGTCCTTTGGGAAGGGGCATGTCGTAATCCGGAGGCCCGAAGCAAAATACATTGGTGTTGAAGATGAGCTTTGCACCCATTCCAGTCCCAAACGGGTCCCTGTTCACCCCCACGATCCCCGTAAGGGCACCACCATAGAGATCAAGGGCCGAAGGGCTGTTGTGGGTCTCGACCTTAAAAACAACATTATAACGATCGTTGAATCGGATCACACCGGCATTGTCTTTAAATACGGAAAGACACCAGTCATTGGATTTCAGCCTTTTGCGGATCTCCCTGGTCCCTCCCTGGATATAAGTATCAAAAAGGCTCTCAATTACTGTTTCTTCCCCTTCCTCATTCCTGTAATTAATGATGGAGTTAAAGATCTTGTGTTTGCAGTGTTCGGACCAGGTCTGGGCAAGGGCCTCAAGTTCAAGATCAGTAAGTCGTCCCGTAAGCCCGACCTTGGCCCTTTCTTCCTGCACGTCAGGCCTTTGGACATACTCCCTTATCTGTTTCATCTCCTTGAGATTGAGTGCCAATACCCTGTCTTTTGACATGGCTACCAGCTCCTTATCCGTTAGCACAGAGAAATCTATCTCCTTTACTTCTACTGAAGCCTTGTCTCTAACCTTGGGAACCGCATGAAAAGGGCTCTGTTTCTCAGACCAAACTTCACTAAGCGTATTCCTTGAGACTATGGTGGTCCTCTGTATCAGATCATTGGCGAGAAGCCCTTTTGCCAGCTTTTCTACCTGATCGTAGGTGAGTTTTCCCTTAATACAGTACTGGGTAGAGGTGTACACTCCTTGGTCCAGTCCCGGTTTGCGACCGAGAACCAATTCAAGGGCCTCCCTTGCAGTACGACCTTCATTGTCCGTGACCCCTGGTCTGAAACCGCATTCTATCAGCCAGTCCCAGGAGAAATCACGTTTCTTGGCCAGCTCCAGGGCCAGAGGGCGATTTATTGCCGCTACCTGGATCACCGGGTCAGAAAAAGGACCTTCTGCAACTGCCCTCAGTTGTTCCTCTGAGAGATCGATATCGACAAGATAGGCCTTGATGGTTCTGATGCCGGAGACCTCCAGCTTGAGGTCCTCGCGACACTGGCGGGCGGTCTTAAGACCTTGCGGGTCTTGAAGATGAAGTTTTAATGCAACTTCTATACGATGGGGCATATTTTCTCCGCAGGCAACGCGACACCTGCAAAGCACAGATTGCAATTGGTGTCGTGTAGTATTGTTTCTTGTTTATCCCATCTTTTCCATTAGAGCAAGATTGATTGTAATTATAGAATCGCGAATTGAGAAATAATTGCGAATTGAGGAATTGAGAAATTGAAGGTATGATATTGATTGTTATGGAGCCCTATGTCTATATTGTCTAAAATGCTCTTGGGGGAAATGGCCCTGCCTTTTCTGTTTTCCTTTTGTGCACTCAGCGTCCTCTTGTTGCTGGGTAGCCTGTTGCCACTCTTGGAACCTTTGCTCAGGGTAGGGATAAAATTCACCGAATTGGGCAAATTTGCCATCTTGATGCTTCCAACATTTTGGGCATTTGTGCTGCCTATGGCCACGCTGTTGGGTATACTTCTGGGATTTTTGCGTCTTTCCAGGGACAGTGAGATGCTCGCACTTTTTGCGTGTGGTGCAGGTCTTAAAAAACTTATAATACCTGTGATCATGGTTTCAGTAACAGCATGTCTGGTCAGCTTTTTTTTGTCAGCCAGTGTGATTCCAAAGGCAAAAACAGCATCCAGGAATTTTATTAGGGAATTGACCGAACGTAGTCTGGCGCGTGGAATTCCTGAAAAGATTTTTTTTAGCCCGATGTCCAAGCTCACCCTATATGTCGACAAGAGCCTTGATCAGGGTCACCGTTTCAAGGGAGTTTACATACAAGATACCCGAAAAAAGCGGGTTACCTATCAGATCCTGGCCAGGGATGGAGAACTGTTTGCTCAGCCAGGTGGCTTGGAAGTGGGTTTGCGACTGAGAAACGGCACATTAAATCGCATAAGTGATGATTACAGAAAGACCGACACACTTGATTTCGACTCCTATGCCCTTCGTCTGAGTCTGCCGGGAAAAGACCGTAGGCAAAGAAGAGGTGAGTTGGGACTGGAGGACCTGCTTAAAGCTGCCTCAGACCCTGACACATCCGCCAAACACAAGGTGCACTATCTTACCGAGTTTCACGAGAGACTGGCAGTACCTATAGGTGCCCTGATCCTGGGCATAATGGCCGCACCGTTGGGTATACTGTTCGGAAGAACCGGACTTTCAGGAGGAATTGCCTTAGGGCTTGCGGCATTTCTGGCCTACTATCTTTCAGTGGCCTTTGCAGCCAGCTTGGCCGATACAGGCAACATTTCACCAGTTATTGCCCTATGGACACCCAATTTTATCTTTGCCGGCATAACCGTTGGATTGATGATTCTGCTGTACAGACGGGGGGCGCTAGCATGAGTGTGCTCAGCCGGTATTTGCTTCGCAACTTCTTTTTAATGTTCGCACTGGTCCTTCCGGGACTGATCGGGATATATCTCCTGATTGAGGTGTTTGAGAGGCTGGATGATTTCATCGAGGCAAATGCGCCCATGTCCTCAGCTCTGGCCTACTTTTTTCTATCAATACCCAAAATACTCTATGAGCTGACACCCTTGGCTGTTTTACTTGCGGGGCTTCTAAGTATCATGCTCCTTTCAAGACATTTGGAGCTACTTGCTATGCGCTCCCTTGGAGTTAAGCCCTGGAAAGTAATATTGCCTTTATTGCTCGCGGCATTTTTTCTGTCAGCGATCCTGGTCAGCTTAAAGGCATTATACATACCTAAAGCAACAGAAAGGGCCCATGCAATATTTCAGGTAGAGGTCAAAAAAAGACCGCCCAGAGGGATGCTGAAGGGAAACAGGCTTTTTTTCCTGGGTGACAACAGTATATGGGCCACAGAACTGGGGAGTCCGGACGCCAAAAGGCTTAAAAACGTTCAATGGTTTTCATATGACAAAGAATATGTGATTAAGCAACTCGTGGCAGCATCTGAAGCCACATACTCAGGCAATAAGTGGATTTTTAAACATGGACTGCGCAAATTGAGAAAGGGGAAAGAATCCACGTATTCTGTTGACACCTTTGACACCTTGAATCTCGATCTTGCAGAGGGCCCTGAGGATTTTGTTGCTATTGAGACACCTCCGGCACAGATGGATATGGTTTCTCTCTGGCGGAGTGTCCAAAGGCTGAAACAGTCCGGATATTCTGCAAAAGAGCAAGAGACTGTATTCTGGGGGCAGATTTTGTATCCGTTTTTAGGATGTACTCTGCTTCTGGTCGGATTAACCATTACACTGTTCAGGGAGCGTGGAGGTCTTTCAATTGGTCTGGGCTTAGGGGTGGCTATTGGTTTTGCTGCATGGGTAACCTGGAGCTTTGCTCTTTCCTTGGGTAAAACCGGCATGGTTCCGGCGTTCTTTGCGCCTTGGATGGTGCACCTTGTGCTTATCACAATGGGGTTTGCTTTGATGAGGCGATTGAGGTTTTAAGAGCGATTAGCCTTTAGCAGTTAGCTATTAGTTTAATGATTACAGGATGTTTTACTATTACAAAATTAGGAACCATTTTTCAAAGCTAAACGCTAATGGCTAACAGCTAAACGCTCAGCTTAGGTATAATCATGAATGAGAAAGCCCAAATACTGAATATAATAGAAATACTTGAGGCCACATATGGGGATGCCCACGTAGCTCTGAAGTCCGCAAATCCTTTTCAATTACTTGTATCAGTTATTCTTTCAGCCCAGTGCACTGATGTTAGAGTGAATCAGGTAACTCCTGTTTTATTTGAGCGGTTTCCAGATGTCAGGAGCATGTCTGAAGCCCCCATAGAAGAACTGGAGGAACTCATAAGAACTACAGGTTTTTTCCGGAATAAGGCCAAGAACATAAAAGCAGCTTCAAGGATCATTATGGAACGTTTTGAAGGTGAGCTTCCAAGGACCATGGAAGAAATGGTTACAATCCCCGGTGTGGGGAGAAAAACAGCAAATATTGTACTGTACAATGCCTATGGGGTGATTGCCGGTATAGCAGTGGATACCCATGTAAAGCGCCTTGCCAAACGCCTGGGCATGACCTTGGAAGACAATCCCATTAAGATAGAACGTGATCTTATGGCAATAGTCCCAAAAAAAGACTGGGGTAAGATAACTTATGTCCTGATCAACCACGGGAGACAGATATGTAAGGCAAGGAAACCAAGTTGTCGTGAGTGTCCTGTTCGGGATGTCTGCCCGTCGGTCAAGCAATTCATAGACTTGCAACAGGACATCTGATCCATTATA
>JAUWGF010000118.1:0-5954 GCA_030606515.1 Deltaproteobacteria bacterium
ATTCGTTGTTCCAAATATTTCAGGAATCATTTCCAAGACCCAAAAATTATACCAAAACCACCCTAAACTCACAACTTAAGTTAGCAGGGGTTCACCGAAAACTTAAAGCCGTTGATTTATGAGTTCTGAATGAATAAGGCATAAAAATAGAACGAGGGGAGCATATATCATACTCCCCCTAAATTTGATGGGCATTGCACTTGGCCCAAGAGGTATTGCAATCAACAATCAACAATCAACGATCATCAATCCAATAAGGTAACCCTGAACCTTTGAACCTTTGAACCTTTGAACATCTGAACCTCTGAACCTCTAACGTTCACATTTGATCAATCCCGGCCAGCTTCCAGTCTGAGCTGCCAACCGGGCGTGCAAAGGTCCACTTTTCGGCAAACTTGACCGGCTCGGTCCGGCTGCCTTCAATCACCGTGTCTGTGGATTCATCCACAGTATAGTCGAGGAGATTGGCAGTAAAGAGGACAGTAAGGTATTCTTCGTTTTTGCCGGCACCGGCATCCTCTATTTCCACTTTTCTAACTGCGATGTTTTCCAGCCGGTTAATCTGGCCTTTTTGTTTCATCTCCTGAAAATGTTTCATATACTCTGCTGACAACTCAGGCCCCAAAAGGTGTTCTATCGTGGAGATATCACGGCGCATCCAGCCGGCCTGCACCTTGAAGAATACGTCTTGAGCAAACTCCTTGAATTTTTCCTCGTCAAAGCTCCGGTCTGACATCCGTATCATGTTGAGAGCCTCTGATACAGTGTCAGGTGGCGGGGCATCTATCCCGACCGGCGAGCCTCCCGGCATAGGCCCCCCATGCCGGCTTGGAGGTGGAGGAACAGGAGGTGTCTGGCGGGCATGAGCCCCGCCCGGTCCGAATGATCCTGGAGTACTGTGAGACATTGAGGAAGATTTTTTGCGAGTAAAATGTCTGTACAGGAAATATAGCAGACCGCCAATCAGTATGATTTCAAAAAGGCCGATTCCGCTTCCGCCAACACCACCCCCCATGGCGTGGCCCATGCCGCCAAAGAGCATGCTGCCGAGAAAACCTCCAAGCAGCCCTCCGCCGAGACCTCGCATAAAACTGCTGGAGCCTCTTTGGGTCGTGCTTGTTCTGGATGTGGGGGCTGTGGTCTGTTTAGTCGGACTGGTCTTCATGGGCCTGGAATATGACCGGCCGCCGCTCCTGGCCCTTGCGTCCGCAATATCAATAAAGCTTTCTGAAACAAAGGCAAAGACAAATATGAAAAATAGTGTGGTAGATATTACCTTAAGCACGTTATTTCTCCTCCAGCATTTTTTGCAACAATAAAGCGTCTGTTGCAGCGCTTCCATCGTCAGTATTATCGAAATATATAAAAGTTTCAATACCCCAATCCCTGATTGTGCCCAGCCACTTGCGGAGCATTTCTTCTCCATAGAGGCCGTGATACAGTTCATGGGCGCCGTGCAGACGCACATAGGCAAAGTCTGCCGTAACCTCCGGACTCATTGGGTGGCGACCGGCAGTGTCACTGACCACCCAGGCCACATTCTGCTTACTCAATATATCCCAGACCTGAGGCTCGTGCCAGGAGGGATGCCTGGCCTCCAGCGAGATCTTTGTATCCGGCGGTTGCATTGCCAGAAATCCTGTAAGGAGATCTTTGTCGAACTTCAGAGACGGGGGGAGTTGAAATAGTGCCGCGCCCATCTTTTCTTTGAGCGGCTTTATATCATTCCAGAACCTGTCGATGGAATTCTGTGAAACATCCAGCCGCCTGATATGTGTGAAAAAACGTGGCGCCTTAACTGCCCATAAGAAATCCGGTGGAGTACGCCTGTACCAGCCCTCCCATGTATTTTGTGGAAAAGAGCGATAGAAGGATGCGTTCAGCTCTACAGTATGGAGTTTTGTTGAGTAGGTCTCAAGATATTTTCTTTTGGGTGTTTCGGGAGGATAGATTTTTTTAACAAAGCTTTCATAATTCCAGCCACTGGTGCCGATGTGGATATCAGGCATAGTCACATGACTAATTTTTTTCTGCACATTGCTCCGAGATGATATTCTTAAGCTCATCAAGACTGAAGGGTTTGCTTAAAACAGCATCAATACCGACTTCTGTCAGGTCTTTTGATTCGTATTCCGCGCCCCATCCGGTAACCAGGACAACCGGCAGATCGACTTTTCTGCTTTTTGCCTTTGCCGCAACATCCCAGCCACTTATCACCGGCATACCCAGGTCTGTAATTACCAGATCAAAATTTTCTTTATCCAGAAAGTCTATGGCATGTTGTCCATCTGATACTCCTACTATCTTATGCCCTAAGCCGTCCAGCATTATTGTCAATAAATCCACTATCTGCTTTTCGTCATCAACAGCAAGGATTTTCAGGGGTTTCGTTTCATGGCTCTTTGCAGTTGGAGCTTCGCTTACCTTTTGCGTTTCGGAAATGGGCAAAGCAATTCTGAAAGTGGTGCCTTCGCCCTCCTTGCTGTCAACACTGATCGTACCTTTTGTTTGTACTATTAACCCGAATGAAACGCTGAGCCCCAGACCGGAATTACCAATATCCTTAGTGGTAAAGTAAGGATCAAAGACCCTTTTTTTAATATCTTTAGACATGCCGATTCCGTTATCTTCAATTTCCAGCACTACATTAGAATCCTTTTCGTAGGATCGCATGGCTATAGTACCACCTTCGGGCATGGCATCTACTGCATTAAAAATCAGGTTTGTTAAAATTTCCCGCAATTCCGCCGGATGCATTGAGACAGGCCTTGTGTCCTGGAGATCAAGCTTTGTGTTGATGAAAATACCATTTTTTTCACTTTCACCTTTCCACTTTGGTCTTGTCAACTCTATCGCATCTTTGACCACTTCACGCACGTTTGAGGCTTGACCCCTAGCTTTAAGTTTTTGGCTAAAACCTGTAAATGTTTGCAGTCTGCTGACTGTGAATGCCCCGTCATTAACAGCAGTCTCTATGTTCCTGACCTTGCGCAGAGCCCCTTGGTCCTTTATTTCCATGGCCAGGAGCTGTGCATTGCCAAGGATTGTGGTGAGGAGGTTATTAAAGTCATGGGCTATTCCTCCGGCCATGGAACCCAGTGCCGTTAGTTTTTCAATATAAATCAATTTTTCTGTAGCGATTTTCTGATTTGTAAGGTCATGGACTACCAGCATACTTCCCTGACTTCGGCCTTCGGGATCTCTTAACGGGTGCAAGAAGATATCGGCAGGTACAGTGGTTCCATCCGGACGCAAAAGGTCTATGTCCGTGAGTCTGGCAAGACCTCCGGTTAGCAGCAAATTACTAAGATTGGCATAATCGGTTTTATCTTGAAATAGCTTTGCTGGAGAATGGCCTGCTATGTATTCAAGAGAACAGCCTGTAATGGAAAGAAAACTCGGATTTGCGTGCAGCATATTTCCGGCGGAATCTAAGAGGCAAATACCCTGTGGGGCATTTTCAATGACAGATTCCATATATGCCATAGTGCCACTGAGTTCCTTTTTGACATGATGAAGTTCGCTGTTTTTGGCTTCAACTAGCTGTTGAAGGTGCAGGTGGCTGGCATAAAGTTTTTCATGAAACTCTGTTGTCTGGAGAAGGCGACCTATTACGTTGGAGAGAATTACCAGATCACGCCTTTTACAAGGAGAAAAGGTCCTGGGAGCCGAGGAGCTGAGGTTGAGAACACCAATGGACCATAGAGGCAGGCAGACCAGACTGCAAGGCTGGACTTTCGAGCCGGGTTTAACAGGGATTGATTCCTTTGCGCTGTTTTCTATGAACATAGGAGTCTGTGATCCAAAGACCTTCCATGCTATACCCTCGTTCCGTTCAAATACCAGGTTCTTGCGATAAGATTGCTTGTGAGGGATTTCCAGGATTTCAGAAAAACCCTTGGCCGCTGCCAGCCTCAAGCAATCTTTTTTTGTGTCGTAGAGAAGAATTGAGGCGTTCTCAAAATCCGTGTCCTCGATGAATATGTCTATGATACACTTACAGATTTTCTCTTGAGAGATACACTGGCTTACAGCCTCAGCCATGCGGAGAATTATCCGCAGGGCCTGGATTTCATCTGTCTCTTGTCTGGGCGGACTGAGGAAATCATCCCCAGGATGTTCGACATTCTGCTCCATGGTGGATTCAGACCTCATCTTCCAAAGGCCATTTGCCTTTTCGCCAGGCGTTCATTGCCCTGCTGCCCGATCATTTTTGGACTGCAAAGAGCTGTTTTTTTATACATCGGCCTGGAGAGTTGATTTATATAATATTTTCTATAATAATGGTTGCCAGGTTATTAGTTGTCAAAATTATCCTATCACTAATTTCATTCCGAAAATAGCCATATGAAAGAAAATTTTTTGGAATTTCTCAAAAACCATCCGTCGCTTCAGCATCTGACTCATTCAGAGCGTCTGGATCTGGCCCGTTCTATCGAGCAGGAATATCTGGCTGGAGTCCTCTCCGGCATTATCCACGATGTTGAAGAAATTATTGAGATTGATTCCGGACTTGAAGAAAAGAAGATCCTTGAGATTGCTGCGGAAAAAATAGCAAATATTCTTAAGGCCGAAGCTGCATCCATACGGCTCTTTGATCCCAAATCCCTGAGCATGACCTGCCTCGGCACACACCAGATTCCTGAGGCCGAATGTAAAATTGCCATCCCTTTTGAGGATTCCATCTCAGGACAGGTGGTCCGGGAAAACAGAAGCATCGCCATATCGAGCCTCCTTGAAGATCCGTACTTCAAGATTAAAAGCATCGTGAAAGATAAAGGATTTAATTCCCTCTTGGCGGTCCCTCTTAAGATTCCAAGGTTTTCAGGTTCGGAAGGAGACATTCTCGGCTCCCTTCAGATTTATTACAAGGAGGATAACCGGAAGTTTGATCCATTTGAGATCATTCATGCCGAGCTCCTGTCCCGCCGTGTAAGCTATGTCCTGGCCAAAAGGAAGATCCTGGCCTTACAGAGGCTGAGTGCGCACAAGGAGAACATGGTAGACAGGATTTTTATTAAGTTGAGTAACCGGGAAGGGATCAAGCTGAAGGACCTGTTCATGGACCTGATCCCCGAGCTTGAGCCATATCTGCAGGTCAAGAGCTGTTCTCTGTTTTCAGTGTCCAAGGATCAGAAGTTTATCCGTCTTGAGGCCGGGTATCCCCTGGACAAAACGTATCACCAATTGGGCTATACCTTTACAGTGAGCCATCACCCGTACTTCCAAACCGCGATCCATGGGGCACCGGAATACGGAGACCATCCGTTTGAGCGGATCGATCCTGCCTATCTTTTGATAAAAGATCCTGAAAAAAGCCGCTTCACCAGCTCAGGTATGCGGAAATTCGTCCAAAGGCATCACATTCATTCCATCCTGATCGTCCCGCTCAGGGTAAAGGGGACCACTCGTTATCTGATGACCTTTTATGCTACGGATCAGAAGTCGTCTTTTATGAACGAAGAGATAGATCTGTTGACCTTTTTTGGAAAAGAGGTCATGAAGGCCTTGCGGTTAGAGCTCTTGGACGATGTCTTGCACGATTTTAAAAATCCCGCGATTGCTATCACAGGATTTGCCTCCAGGGCCAGGAATCTGATGGAATCAGAAGACCTTGAGGGGATACGGAACAAATTGGTCACCTATCTGGACATCATCCTTAAGGAAACGGTCCGTATGCAGGATATGGCCCTGGCCATGAGATTGGAAGGCCGGGAAGAGGTGCTGGATCTCAGTGAGATCGTCGGCGAACGATTCCGTCTTAATGAGGAAGCCATTCGGCAATCATGGCGCAAATACATCCGGATAGAGCCCCCGGAAGTTGAAGCAGAGATATTAGTCTATTGTCCGCGGTTTGGTCTGGAACGAGTACTGGATAATCTTATGAACAACGCTGTCAATGCCATCCCGAAACAGGGAGGCGCTCTGTCTATGCGCTGTTATATAGAGGAGAC
>JAUWGF010000159.1:0-4373 GCA_030606515.1 Deltaproteobacteria bacterium
TGGATTATCCCTGTAAACATATATGGTCAGCTCCAGAAAGAACCAATGTTTGTGACCAGACCACGGACCAGCCAATTATCGCCCAGCTTGCGATGTCGAACCTTTGACAGCCTTGTTGCCCTTTCCACGTTCTCGGCCCCTGAACCGCCTATTGCGGGCCGGGCATCCTTTCCGCCGATTACCATGGGAGCATAATAAAAAAATGCCTCATCAACAAACGCCTGGTCCCAGAATGTCCCGTGGACCGTGGCCCCGCCTTCTACCAGAAGTGACTGTGCCCCAAAGTCGCCCAGCATCCTGAGCACATCCCTGATGTTTACCCTGTCTTGCCCATCGGGCGGCGTAAACCAGACCTTTGCACCGGATGCCTCCAGGGCCTGCCTGTGTTCATCTGTGGATTTACCTTCCACCCCGATTATCACAGTAGGTGCAGAGGACTTCAGGCGGCATATCCGGCTGGAGGGATCAATGCTCAGTCCACTGTCCAGCACTACCCTGATGGGATCTTTAACAGCTTTCTTGCCCTTTCTGCAAGTAAGCTGTGGATCATCCGCCACTATAGTGCCTTTGCCGACCAGTATGGCGTCACTTATTTCCCTCAGGCGATGCCCCGATCTGCGGGCCTGCTGATTGGTAATCCACTTTGAGTGACCTGTCCGGGTTGCAGTCATGCCGTCCAGACTGCAGGCCACCTTTGATCTGACCCAGGGCATACCGGTCAATATGTGTTTGGTAAAGGGGGCAATCAAAAGACGGCACTCATCTCTCAGACACCCTGTCTCGACTTCAATGCCCTTGTCCCGCAGAAACTCTGTTCCACCTCCAGCCACCTTCGGGTTTGGATCAAGCGTCCCGATTACAACCCTTCTGATGCCTGCCTGCAGTATGGCATGTGTGCAGGGCGGTGTCCGACCGGTGTGGTTGCAAGGTTCCAGGGTTACATACAGATCAGCTCCTTTGGCCGCATCTCCAGCGGCCCTCAGGGCATGGACTTCAGCATGGGGTGTGCCGGCCTTCTGGTGCCGGCCTTCTCCCAGGATTATGCCTTGCCGGGCCACAACCGCGCCTACGGCAGGGTTTGGGGTGGTATACCCAAGGCCCTTCTCACCAAGTCTAAGGGCCCTGCGCATAAACCTTTTATCTTCACCGGCCCACATTTAAGAGTCTTGATTGCGGGAACTTTCGCTCAGCAGCTCTTGCAGTTGATCCATGAACTCATTGAGGTCCTTAAATTGCTTGTATACGGAGGCAAAGCGAACGTAAGCCACATCGTCCCATGCCCTCAATTTGGACATGACACGTTCCCCTATGAATTTGCTCTCCACCTCCCTTTCTCCTCTATCTTGAATTTCTTTCTCAAGATCGCTGACAAAGGTATCTACTTCGTCCATGCTCACCGGCCTTTTTTCACAGGCCTTAATTATCCCCTCAACAATCTTTCTCCGGTCAAAGGATTCACGCCTTCCGTCCTTTTTGACTACCATGGGCTGAAATTCTTCAATCCTCTCATAGGTAGTAAAACGCTCATGACAAGACAGGCATTCCCGGCGTCGACGTATTGCCCTGCTGTCCTGGCTGGACCTGGAGTCAACAACTTTACTCTCTGAAGAACTGCAGAATGGGCACTTCATTGGATTTTAACCGGTTGAGGGATTAAGTTAAATTAGCCGCCTACAGCGGGCACTTTTCTGACAGGATGAACATGATTTTTTATCCTTTGGATGTGTGATGTCTGACTTCAAGTCAGGGTCAGACAGGATTTTCTCCATGTATACCCCTTTCCCCGGCCATAAGCACCATCTTTTTGAGATACAGATCTCTATCTTGTATTTTAGACAACATCATCTTTTCTCGCTCCTCTTGCTCATTTCCTCACGCAAAGGCGCTAAAGGGAAATTCAACCGGGGCCTTTTTCTTTTCTATTTCACTTGGGTGTCTTCTGACCTCTGACCTCCGTCTTCTGTCTTCTGTCCTCCATTCTCATTCTTCATACCCACATTTAAGCTGTTCAGGAAAAATCCCCGCCCCATCAGAGCCGACATCCGCACCCAAGACCTGATAATTTATTCCAACTTGATATTCACAATGAGCGCAACCGGCAAATGTCGGGCCGGAAACGTTTTTTAATGGATCTGAAAGAGAGTGCTTTTCTTTTAAAGGACAGCCCAAGATGAGTATCCAACTCCCAATGCCGCCTTTATCCTTCACTAAGGTTGATTCCACCTCTACCCCCTGTATGTTACATTTCGTTATTCGTTATTCGATTCACTAATAACCAATAACTTCTCCCCCCTCCCTGCTTATACTTAAAATTTAGGATGTCAGCGTATCCCCACAATTCATTTTTCAAGCTGCAACCACTTCTTTCAACACCTCATCAGGAGTGATATACCCCTGGTCTGGAAGCTTCTTAAACACGGAAAAATGTTTGGAGAAATCTACAACAGTCAACCCGACTACCTCTTGTGTTTCAGGATCTAACCTCAAGATAAAATCGTCAGCTATCTCAAGGGTCTTAGCTTTCTTGGGCATGCCCAAAGAAAAGTACATCACATCTACCTCTCTGTCATAGTGGAACTTAATATTTTCCATTTTTTTCTACCTTTCTATTCCATAAGCGGTCAAAACAAAGTTATTTTTGATTAATTTGACCACTACCACGAAATGAGTAAACCCTAAAGGGAGATTATCAAAGTCCTTGATATATTTGTATTTCTTTTCATCCATGGGGTCTTGCCTTCTCCTCCCCTTTTTGATGGTTTCCAAGACCTCTTCATAATAATCCTCTAATTCTGGATGCCCGGTGATGATGTGGTTCCATCGCTCGTCCGTGAGCTCAATCTGGTTTCCGTAACGATCCCAAGCTTTAGCCATTTTGTAAAACCATCCCTCACTACCCTCGTCTACCACAACAATTACATGCCGTCGGGGTAATCTGCGGACCCTTATAATCCCCCTGCCCTCTGTCCTCTGCCCTCTGTCCTCTGACTTCCGTCCTCCGACCTCTGTCTTCTACGCATCACTCCCCACCCAGCTTACACAACGTACCATTCACCGTCCTTCTCAGATGCTCCACACGTCTGAGGGTGTAATGCGATATGTTATTTCGTTTGATGTCCTTTATCATCCACAGGAACCCTATACATTGATGTCCATTACCTGAAATCAAAGGTAGTTCCAATTTCAGCAAGGCGTTGCCGCAAATGTGCTCATTTATATCAAAGCCTTTTCGAGTCCACTGGAACGAGCCGCCGTTTATCTTTTTTCTACGTTCCTCTTTCTGTATCCGGGGTATCACATCCCCGGGCCCGTCATAGACCTTGTCTTCACGTCGCCGGCACAGATACAATTCCGCCATATCAAATTCGAGTTTTTCCGCGGCTGTGCACAGATTCTGCCATACTTCTTCGAAATTCCCGGACTTGCCCATCTGGATCTGAAGGCTCAAAAAACTTCGCCGGTCATGGCTGAAACCTGCCTCATCCGTGACATCCTTGAACCAACCATAGATCTTATCAGAGGTAACATACTCTAAATAACCAAGCTTTCGAATAAATATTACCGCGCCTGCACCCAGCAGTATCAGGAACAGGCCGGCCTGTTCGTCTCGAACGTTAACCAGCGCTACGGAGAGTGCACACAAGCAAAAAGAAATCCCATAAATGGTCCACACTACCCTTTTTGTGGAAAACCCCATCTCAGCAAGTTTATGGTGGACGTGCCCTTTATCGGGCTTGAACATTTCCTTACCAAGGAGAAAGCGGCGAATGGGTGAAAGGATTGTATCGAATACGGGAACTCCCAAGGCCACTATGGGGATCAACATGGCAGCCCCCACCTGGCTCTTGATGGAACCCATAATGGAAAGGCCGGCAATAGCGTAGCCCAGGAAATAGCTTCCGCCATCCCCCATAAAAATACTTGCAGGGTTGAAGTTGTATCGCAAGAAGCCAAGTACGGCCCCGGCCAGGGCCGCAAATAGCATGGCAATGAGATATTCACCCTTCATCACGGCAAGGATGACCAATATGGTAGAGGTAAAAAAGGCGATCCCCGCAGCCAGGCCGTCAAGGCCGTCGATCAGATTTATGGCATTGATAAAAAAGACAAACCAGAAGACAGTGACAAAATAACTCAGGATAACGAAATGAAGGTCTATGCCGAAAAGAGAAAAAACCTCGATCCTGAGCCCGCCCCAGAATGCAACACTGGCCCCGATAACCTGAAAGAGGAACTTAACTTTAGGACCCAGTCTGTGAAAATCGTCAAACAACCCGACCCCGAAGACCAGCAGGGCTCCAAGCAAGAAGAACGTGGTTTGCCTGTCCAGTATAAGCTTATCGGAGATACCGGTCGTGATTAAGGCGCTGAGA
>JAUWGF010000007.1:0-23028 GCA_030606515.1 Deltaproteobacteria bacterium
CATCATTAAACATGGCATCACCACCGTTGAGGTCACCAGCGGCATCAAAGGTCACAAGGTCATCCTGAGTGCTTGGTCGAGAGAAATCTCTCTCCATACAAGCATCTATCGCAGAGGCAGTGACCTCCTTGGTCATGTAACGGTAGTGAAGCTCCAGGGTTTCTGTGGGGAGGCATCCAAGACCTACTGGATTTGCCGTGTTGATAACGCTCACAATGGTGCTCAGGTTGCCGGGATTTGAGTTGATGTACGGAAACATGATGGTGGCTGCAAAGCACCATCCGCTTGTCAGAATGACAGCAAGAGCTGTCATAAAGCCTGTTCTAAAAAGTTTCTTCATGTTTTTCTCCTTAAAAATCATCATTTGCGTTAGCCATTTATGACTAAACCAGGTTCCAACCATTATTACCTCTCCTGTCTGGGCCATCACCTCCCTTCCACATTTCTGTGATTGCAAGTTTTATTGACAATCAAATCAATTTTAAAAGTTACATTTTAATTTAAATACAATTATCATCTCTTTACATGGGAGTCAAGCACGTCTCTAAATAATTGAAGGCCTTTTTTGCTCCCATTGTTTCAATTTTGAAAAAAACACGTCCAAAAACCGAAGCATCATCCGAAAAACCGAATCGCTACGGATCAAAAGTGAAATTACCCTCATGCGAGTGAGTGTATTGTTGCGCGCATTTCCCGGGTCCACGATTCAAGTCCGCAAACGCGCTGCACGAACATTCGGCCTTCTGAAGAAAGCCTCTGCCACCGCATCTCTACTTTCATAAGTGAATGGATGGTTTCTTTTGCCTTACTTATAACAGCGTCGGCCTTTGCTTTTCCTGTTAGAGGTAAGCATAAGGATGCAAATTCCTTCTGCAAATATACACTGCGGAGAAACCCCACTGGTGTACCTACCACCGGCAGACCACAGGCCATAGCCTCTGCGGGCGATAGACCAAACCCCTCGTATCGAGAAGGGAAAATCATAAAATCTGCAAGGCTGAATAATTCCCGCATGTTCTGTCGATCCGCCTCTTTGCAAATCTTTATTTGCGGTCCCTCCGGCAACGGCCCGTCACCCCCGGTTGCTATAGCCAAAACCCACCAGATACCAGGAATCTCCCTTATAAGTTTTTCAACAACATCCCTGCCTTTCGCCAGCTCCCAACGGCCTGTGTAGAGCCCCACACAGGCCGTTGGGGGGATATTAAGTTTCTTTCTCAGTGCGCCGCGGTCTGTCAACCTCTGAAAAAAACGCATATCAACCGGGTTGGGGATTACCATCACATCTTTAAGACCATACCACTTGCGCAATTCGTCACGAACATCCTCGCTGACTGCAATCACTTTAGCCCCTAAAGCCGCGCTTCGCTCCATCATCTCGCCAACCATATATTTGATGCTCAGATATGTGCTCCGAGGAACAAAATCCCTTATAGCTTCAGCATAACCTGCGTGTGTAGAATGAAAAATTGTACACGTCGGGACGCGCTTCGGTCGATACCCACCACCGTAATACCCATTGAGTATAGCGAGCCGGACCGTCTGGTCATCCTGTCTGGATAATGTCTGCCCCATTTCATATAGCTTCCCGCACCATTCATGCTTCAATCCCAGGCTGTTTTGATATTGATCGGCATAATGGATTTCCACATTAAATTTTAATTGTCTCAGCAAATCTATTAATGCGTTAGTATAAGTCTCAATGCCGCCGGTATGGGTGGCCGGGTCAAATCCTGTTAATATAATAGCTTTATTCGTCACATGATCGTTAACTGCAAAGAAAAATATAATCAGTCTGATTTAGGGACCAAGAAACTCTGAGTATCTATAATCTCGATATATGATGCCGTCTTCGCCAGGGCAATTAGTTTCAGGACGTTGTAGCTGAATTTGTCCGTTGACAAGCAGGAACCAATCATCTTCAGACGGCCGGCGAAAACAATATTCTCCGTGTAGCCATGTAACTGCAAGAAACTGACCGTCTTTCAAGCTCAAGGTAACCCCTGGTATCCCTTCGCCCGGATCATATTCTTGATTATAATTATAGTCATGGAAAAAATGTCCGCACTGGATCGGATGAGACAGTGTCATAACCGGACGAGCCAATACTATAGAAAGTAAATAGCCATGAACCGGCCCTTCAGTAAAAGCCAGTTCCCCGGCACAAAGGGCAATTCCAACCTCCACAACCCTTTCATTGAGCAAGGTCGGTCCCTCTTCAGTCACGCGCTGGATAAGGGAGTCCCAAAGAAGGGCATCCATCAGCATCCGGGCGGCCTCGCCAGGATCCAGGTAAGTACTGAAGGCCAGGGCACCCAGTTCCTCTCTCACTACATTTGCATCATAGCCTGTACCAATAACCCGGTCTTCAGGGGTGAGGCCTTCAGGTGTTACATGCGAGAAATAACCACGCTGCAACATATCCTCACCGTGCAGCCTGGCAACCTCGTTCAGCAGCGCATTCGGAGCCAGCGGCCACAGGCCCTGGTCCCACTGTGCAGCCACTTCTTCAGGGACAACCTCTGCCCTGAGAACTTCGGGGTCCAAACCCAATCTCTCCGCCTCTGCCCACGGATTACTGCGTGCCAGGTTCAGCCTGGCCAGTATCTCGGACTCTGCAGCCTGAATCGGGTCTATCCCTTCTTCGCCATCATCTTCTGCAAAAAGGGGACAGACACACAAGAAAAGTACTGTGAGGCCTATTAAAAGAATATGTTTTATATTTTTTACAGATTTCATCCCAACCTAAATTAATATTAGCAAGCCATATGCCAATTATTGAAATGACATAAATTTAGGAATTGAAGGATTTCCATTTTTCAGACAGAATGAACAGGCCGGCCCTAGTGCGACCTTGCCTGGAGCACATTGTCATTGTTGATCTCGGTAATAAAGATGTTGCGATCAAGCCGTGTTATATCGGTCTGAGCCAGGGATTGCAGAATAAATAAAAATTATATGTAATTGTCCAGGGTTCAGGCAGCTATTGGTCAAATCTGTCCTTTCTGGAACAAATTGGTCAAATTTAGCCACACTGCATCATGCAACCTGTTTTTTACTTCCTGAATCTCAAAAAGACATAAATGTTGATAAGGAATGGTTCAAACCTTTATGACCATATTGTCTGTAAAGCTCCAGAGAAATTAATAGAAAGCAAGTTTTACTTTGTTCATTGGCTCAATGCCCCTACTCATAAACATCTCTGTCAGGCTTTTTGCCTCTAAGGAAAATACATAGAGTGAATGGCTAAGAGCAAGATCAAAAAGGCTTCAAGATATGCACTTTTTTCTCTTGATAAACAGGTGGAGGGCTGCCATTATGGCAAAAGTAATTGGGACCTTAAATAGGATCCTAAAAGACCTCGGTTACACATTGAAGACCTACATGCCAAGTAATGGTACCCTCATGCCGCCACTTCAAACCAAACCGAAAAAACAATCCGCAGATTACCCCAGTACCATCTGCCGGAGCTACGGGGCAGGCGCAGATTGCGCAGATATTGAAATAAATATTCGGCGAATTCGAAAAAGATGATACGGAAATTTTTTGAATACAATTATAGATAGCTTAAGGACTTTAGCATGAAATTCCGGCCATGTATCGATCTTCATAAAGGCAAGGTAAAGCAGATTGTGGGTTCTACTCTCAGTGATGATAATCCCGAGGCCCTCAAGGAAAATTATGTCGCTGAAAGGCCTTCATCTTATTATGCACAGCTCTTCAAACGTGACGGCCTCACCGGCGGGCACATGATTATGCTGGGTCCTGGGAATGAGGCCGCAGCCACAGAGGCCCTTTCTGCATGGCCGGCCGGCTTGCAGATAGGCGGCGGGATCACTGCGGACAACGCGAGATACTGGCTGGATCAGGGAGCGGCGGCCATTATAGTGACTTCATATGTCTTCAGGGAAGGCGCCATAAATGAAGAACGGCTTAAGTCCCTTGTGAGGCTTGTAAGCAAGGATCGGCTGGTTCTGGACCTGAGCTGCAGGAAAAAGGGTAAAGACTACTATATCGTCACTGACAGGTGGCAGCGGTTTACTGATGTGATTATTTCTCCTGAGACCCTTGATTATTTCTCAAAGTACTGCTTTGAGTTTTTGATTCATGCAGCAGACGTGGAAGGAAAATGCCTGGGAGTAGAGGAGGATCTCGTGGAGCTATTGGGGCGCTGGACACCTATCTCTACTACTTACGCCGGAGGCGCCCGTTCCATAAAAGACCTTTACCTGGTGAAGGAACTCGGTCAAGATAGATTGGATCTTACCATTGGAAGTGCATTGGATATCTTTGGAGGTGATGGGGTGTCCTATGCTGGGGTTGTGGACTTTAATAGCAGAGCGGCTTAAAGCTGAAAGCTGAAAGCTGAAGGTTCAGGGCTCACGGTGAACCTTTGAACCTCTGAACCTTTGAACGGTTATATAAAAAGGTCCCAGGCAATTGCCGCCAGAGAGCACACAGAAATGACCAGATAATTCCATCTTTCTTTTGATGTATGGAGGCTTGACACCAGGTAGCGCAGTGCCTGGTAATCTTCAGAACAGAGTTTGTCTTTTTGTTGAAGTTTTTTTAGAAGGCCCAGTTCTGCTATCAGCCTGCGTCTTCTATGGGTTATGTAAGACCTGAAGAGGAAAAAGAGCATGTTCCCGCACACACCTATGTACCAGAAGACGCGGATGAGTTCAGGCTGATATGCCTTGGCAATGAGGATAAGGCGAAGAGAGATAGCCCCCGTCAGCCCTATCCCGAAGGCGAGCCATGTGACCCAATCCGGATAAGAAGAGGGTATCTTGGATGAGCCATTATTTGTATAATGAGAAGCAGTCAGGCCGCGGGATTGGGATTTATCCATGAAAAGCTATTCTAATGATTTTAAGGTGCAAGGACAACAGAATGTTTCCGGCAGGCCTGGATTCCCGTGCGCAGATCCTGATGAGATGCGCCGCTGGATAGAGTACCTGGCCCTTGAAATTGGTCCTCGTCCGTATTCTTCACCAAAGCTTCTGAGAAAGGTGGCTGATCGCCTTTCAGAGAGTTTTAAAAACTTGGGGTATAGTGTGGATGAGCAGCTTTATTATTACAAAGGGGAAATATACTACAATATATGCGCTTCCCCGAAAACCGAGAGGATCGAACAGGGGTCTGTGCCATTGCTTGTGGTGGGAGCCCACTATGATACGGTGTCGCATTCTCCGGGGGCGGATGACAACGCAAGCGGAATAGCCGGTATTATGGAATTGGCCAGATTGATTTCAAAAGATCCACCACCGGGCGTGCGGCTGGTTGCGTTTGCCCTTGAGGAACCGCCTGTCTTTAGGACACGATACATGGGGAGTTTTGTGTATGCCCGCAGGCTGAAGAGCAGTAAGGCCTCTGTAAGGGGCATGATATGTCTTGATATGATAGGATATTTCAGTGATCGTCCCAAAAGCCAGTCTTTTCCCCTGTTCTTCATGGATCGATTCTATCCCGATGCCGGCAATTTTATTTCTCTTGTCGGCAACACCAAGTCTACGAAATGGACCAAAGAGGTCAAGGAGGCCTTTTCCAAAGGTACAGACCTGCCGGTAGAGAGCCTGAACGCCCCGGCGATAGTTGTAGGCGTAGATTTTTCAGATCACCGGTCCTTTAATCGATTCGGTTATCCTGCTCTTTTGGTTACAGATACGGCCTTCTATCGAAATCGTAACTATCATCGTCCCTCTGATATGCCTAAGACTCTGGATTATCAGAGGGCAGCAAAGGTGGTAGACGGTCTGGCCCATGCAGTCAGGACTCTGGCCTAAGGGCGAACCTTTGTCCATCCTTATACATTATCGCAGGGGACGGAACTTAGGGGCTTTGCCCTCTCCGAGCTGTAGGCTCTGCGAGCCGGAGGCCAGCTGGAGTATTGTAGTGAGGAAGTATTGGAATGATGGGTCAGGAGGCTTGAGTGAGCTTTGACGTAATAATCGTCAATTACCGTTGCTATGAAGCGCTAAGTGGCTGCCTTTCAGGGCTTGAGAAGTGGGAGCCGGCAAAGCTTGATACAATCTATGTGGTAGACAACAGCCAAGTCCCTCTCCCTGATGATCTGGTAAGACGGTTTCCCGGAGTTGTCTGGCTGGCAAATTGTGAGAATGTCGGTTTTGCCAGGGCGGTCAACCAGGCCTTCGCTGAGGCTACTGCACCATATGTGTGTCTCTTGAACCCGGACGCAGTAATATCAGGGCCTTTATGGGGCACTCTTGAGGAATGGCTGAAAAAGAATTCCCATGTGGGCATTGTAGGCCCAAAGATATTAGATGCCGATGGCTCTATTCAAGGCTCTGCCAGGGCCTTTCCCTCTCTCGCCACAGTCTTTTTCGGAAGGACCTCTCTCATTTCACGTCTATGGCCTGATAATCCCTTCACCCGAAAAAATATTTTGACATCCCAATCTCTGCGCAAGCCTATTAATGTGGATTGGGTCTCTGGGGCCTGCATGATCGTGAGACGTTCGGCAGTGGAAGATGTCGGGCCCATGGACCAGAGGTTTTTTTTATATTGGGAAGACTGTGACTGGTGTACCCGGTTTCGGTCTGCGGGATGGAAGGTAGCCTATTATCCGGGAGTCGGGCCTGTGATCCACCATGTAGGCCAGGCCGGCAAAAATGCCAGGTGGCTGGCTCTTTATCACTTTCACAGGAGCGCAGTCCTTCTCTATTGGAAGTATGATCGTACACCGGCGAGGATCGGCTCTCTGATAGCCTTAGCGGGAGCAACATTAAGGTGTGGTGTGCTGGGTCTCAAGTTGGCATTGAGGTAAATCGCATTTATTTTTGGCATCCTTCACGACAAGTCAAAAGTAGTTTACACTTTGTTGATCTTGTGTTTTGCAGTGAAATTGGAAACTGGAAACTGGAAATTGGGAAAAACACAAAGATGTAGATGCGTTACCTAATTTCAAATTTCAAATTTCCAGTTTCGACCTTGGCATTCAATTGGTAGGGTCTGTCCCGAACCACATGGAAAGCCGTATTCCAGCCTCGTAAACACCTATTAGCGGAAGAAAAATAAGTATTTGTGAGAACACATCCGTTGGGACAAGCAGCACTGCCAATACGTATAGAGCTATGTAACTGGCCTTTCTGTGCTTTGAAAAATATTCCCTGGGCACGATACCGTAGCGGGCGGCCAGGGCCATAAGGAATGGAATTTCGAAAACAAGACCAAAAGTAAAGATGGCCTTAAGGGAAAAAATCAAATAGTTCTGTAGCCTGGGCATTGCCTCCAGGCCCTGGTTTGCAAAGCCCAAAGTAATGGAGAACGCAACAGGCATTATGACCCAGTAACCAAAAAGACCTCCTGAGATGAACAGGCATATACCCCAGAACATAAAGCTTTTTGTAAACCTTTTCTCTTTATCATACAGGCCTGGAGCTACAAACCTCCATGCCTGATACAAGATCATGGGAGTGGAAAGGATGACAGCACTCCAGAAGGCAACTTTGAGATAGGTCATAAAACCTTCCGTAAGGGCTGTGAATACCATAGAACTACCAGGGGGCAGGGCCTGATTAACAGGATAGAACAGCATGGAGACCAGGAAATCCGAGAGCGCATAGCAGAGCACAAAAGCCACTGCCATCGTGACGAAACAGGTTATCAGTCGACGCCTGAATTCGTCAAGGTGTGCCTTAAAGGGAAGACGTTCAAAAGACATCTCGTTGACCACAGTACTTTTCGACCTGTGCGGTTAGCTTTTAGCCATTAGCGGTTAGCCGCACAGATCCGTATTTATGGACTGTCTTCGTCCTTACCGGCTTTAGGTCCATCTCCTGTTTTCCGCTCTGATAATAAATCTTCATCGACCAGATCGGACCAGCCGGATTCCGATCGCGCCTCTGTCCCCTGTTTTATATCCTTCTCTAAGGACTCGATATCAAGCTGGCTTTTAAGCTCCTCTGAGGCCCTTTTTAATTTTCCCATATATTCTGCAATCTGTCTGGCAAGCTGAGGAAGCTTATCCGGCCCGAGAACTATCAGGGCCAATGCCAAGATCAAGAGCAACTCCGGAAGTCCTATGCCAAACATTGACTATCCCCTCTTAAAGAACCTCTTGTTCCTGCTGCCCAGCAGACAGAGTAATTCATAACTAATAGTACCGCCCCACTGCGCCAGATCTTCAGCCGTAATAATTTCATCCCCCTGCCTGCCCAGAAGCACGGCTTCCTCGCCGGGGGATACTCCATCAAGCATGGAAACATCTACCATAAAGGCCTTCATACAGATACTCCCAACCACCGGACAGCGCCTACCTCTGATAAGGACTAATGACCTGTTGGACATGGACCGCAAGTACCCGTCGTCATAACCTACGGGTACCACAGCTATTTTGGAAGGTCTTTTGGTGTAAAAACTGTGACCATAGCTCACCGGTGATCCCTTGGCCAGGTTGCGTATTGCTATGATTTCACTACGAAAACTCATGGCAGGTCGCAGTTCAACGCCTTTTTGACTTTGAAGCCCGGGATAGGAACCATAAATGGCCAGTCCCGGCCGGACCAGATCATAGTGGGCAGAGGGAAAATGGATCAGACCGGCCGAATTGGCCAGATGAACAGTTGGAGGATTCCATCCTATGCCTCTTACCTTGTCTAAAACTGATGCAAATGTATTGAGCTGGACCGTGTTAACCGGATCAAGAGGATCATCAGCAGACGATAAATGAGAATACAGACCTTCAAAGCATAGATGTGGCCATTGATTCGGCTCTTTAACAAACTTACAGAGTTCATCCGGTGAAAACCCCAGGCGCCCCATACCAGTATCCACCTTGAGATGCACTCTGCAGGTTTTATCCCTCACAGCAGCAACACGCTCAAGAGTGTTTAGGGAAGAAACATCGGTTACACCTGGAATAAGATCAAGCCCCAAGACCTCTTTCCCCGCCCCGGGAGGCAATCCCGACATGAACAGGATGGGAGCTGTTATCCCTCCTTGCCTCAGAGAAACCGCCTCTTCAACCTCTGATACACCAAACCCCCATACACCGGCCGACTCAAGCACCTGGCCGACCTCTATCAATCCATGGCCATAGGCGTCGGATTTCACTACTGCCATGATACGAGCCCCTGTGCTTTTCAGAAGTCCTTTAAGGACATTGAAATTATGGCGTACGGCCATAAGGTCTATTTCAATTCGGTTAAGGTCTGTGTAGGACATGAATTATCTTTCAAGTTTGATTTAACAATCTTTTCAATAAGATATCTTCAATATTGCGTCGAGCATCTAATACGGATAAGACATAAACCGTATTTTCTGAAATTCTATAAATAATTCGCCACGGGGAATGGATTAACTCAAGGTATTGGAGGATGCCTTGGTCCCTTAATTCAGGAACCAATCGGCCACGGTCAGGGAAAGAATATAGACTTGAAGCCTTTTCTTTGATTTTTTTGAAAACCTTCAGGGCGTTTATTGGACTGTCGTCTGCTATATATTCAATAATATTTTTCAAATCTTTTTCAGCTATATCAGCCCATATTATATTGTATTCCCGACTCATTTGCTTTTCGTTTTCAACAGTTCATCAATATTATTAAATACTTCTTTCTGGGTCTTGGCATTACCTTTCTTGATATCCTCTTCTCCCTGAGAAATAAGTTTCAGAATACCAATGGCATTCCGCATATCTTCAAAACTCTTAGGATCTTGCAATACCGCCCTTGGTTCACCATTTTGGGTTATTATAACAGGCCGACGAGTTTCATTTATTTGTTTTAAAAGGGCGGCCGCTCTTGACTTAAGATATGTAACAGGCCTTATGTCTTTTTGAATATGCATTGTCAATACCTCCAGTCTTTTTAAGGTACCATATTAAGTACTAACGTCAAGCCGAAAGTCTCGACAAAAAATGGTATCCCATAAAAACGGGTAGGTCTTGAAAATCTTTCTTGTATCGGATTTGGTGAGGATGTACTGACAGGTTGGCCATTCCCTTATTTCCTGGGGAAATATTTCACATCGTTTATATTTTTTAAATTTGAATCCTGGGTCCAGAGGAGGGCATTGAATTCCTTTGCCGTTGCGAGAATAATACTGTCCGCCATTGGAAGATTATGTTCCAAACTTAGCTTTGAAGCGGCAATCGCCAGTGTGGCCGTTAGATCCACAACTGTTCCTTTTTGCATAGCAACGGCCGCTTGTAGCGCATCATTTTCATTGGATTCTCGAAGAACTACCTTAAAAACCTCATATATCGTTACCGTTGGGACAACAAGTGAAGCTGCATCATTCAAAGGAGTTAGGAAGTGCTCGGCATTAGGCTCATCCGCGAAGTATGCCAGCCAGCCGGAAGAATCGACGATATTCATATTCTATCTTCCTCTCGTTCGAATTCCGTATTTATGCCTTTTAGGAATCCGCGGAGTTCTTTAAGGTCTCGTTCCGGTATAAACTCGATCCGTCCATCATGTTCTATAACCTGCATTCTTTGACCGGGACGAATGTTCAATGCCTCCCTTACTGTTTTTGGTATAACGACTTGATATTTTGGTGATACGGTTACTGCTTGCATGCCAAAACCTCCATCGATCTATTTAGTATTACAATATCATGATCGATATGGTTTTGTCAAGTTTGTATATACTGCAAAAAGTGATTATGCTCAAAATGTCCTGTCTGCAAGGTGCGTGGTTTTTATATGGATTTCCGGGGACACTGGCTGGGATGAAATAGGAAAATACGATTTAGGAAAGGAGCCATAATGTATCTGCAAACAACTACCATTTCAGATGCCTGGTACCAGATCCTGTACAATTTAGAATCTGAGGCCTACCGTCAGGATATCGAAAGGGGGTCCTTTGAGAAAGAACATTACCGGCTTCAGATCCCCTGGCTGTGTTTGGAGATCACGCATCCTCTTCAGGATATGATTCCAATTATTCCTCCGGGATGCTCAGCGCCTCCACCGAACACCATGGAATATGTGAAAGAATATTTTATTGACTACCTGCTGGGAGGAAAACTGCCTGGAAAGAATGAGGTCTATACCTACGCATCACGGATAAATATTCAACTATCCAAGGCTATACAGATTCTCAAAGATACTCCCAATACAAATCAGTCTTCCATTATTGTCGGACGGCCGGAGGACTTAGACCTCCAAGACCCAGCCTGTCTTAGAGCGATAGACCTGAAAGTCCACGATGGTCGGCTCGATATTGCAACCTTTTGGCGCAGTTGGGATATTTGGGCTGGTTTGCCAACCAATTTAGGAGGTTTGGCATTGTTAATGGAATATATCTCCGAGGAAATAGGCTTTGGGATGGGAGTTTTAAGGGCTGCAAGCCAGGGAGCCCATATTTATGAGTATCAACTTCCTTTTGTGAAAGCTCGATTGGGAAGGGAGGAGAATCCTTAAGCCTTGATACCTATCCGAGATACCATCCGGTCGGAAACCTATCCAATCATCAACTATGTCCTGATTGGGCTCAACATCCTGGCTTTTTTTGTGGAGCAATCGCTGGGACGGAATCTCAATGAATTCATTTTTACCTATGGGCTTGTGCCTGCTCGTTATTCCATTCCCCAAATTTCAGCTCACTTCACTACTGCCCAGCAAGTGATCGCTTTTCTTACCTTCATGTTTTTACACGGCGGTTTTTTTCACCTTTTGGGTAACATGTGGTTCCTATATATCTTTGGTGACAACGTAGAAGATCGTCTTGGACACTTTCGCTATCTCGCCTTCTATCTGCTATGTGGATTGGCTTCAGGGATTTCACATCTGTTTCTCAATTGGACGTCTCAAATACCAACCATAGGAGCAAGTGGCGCCATTGCCGGCGTGATGGGGGCCTACTTCATACTCTATCCCAGGGCTAAGGTCCTGACCCTGATACCCATTTTTTTCTTTATCCAATTTGTAGAAATTCCGGCATTTGTGTTTCTCGGGTTCTGGATTTTCTTTCAGTTCTTGAGCGCGGCCTTTTCAGCCCAGACCGGTGGTATTGCCTGGTGGGCACATATTGGCGGGTTTGTTTTCGGTATCATTTTTTTGAAGCTTTTTCAGTTGCTTCCGGGAATGCACACAGGGCGGAAGTTCAGGAACCTGACCAGGAAGCGCCCATCACGACGTCTGTAAGCAATACGTTCGGTCGAAATATGAGATAAGCCAGACCTTAAGGCGGACGTGGTTACCTTAACTTTAGGTACTTTAGCTCACTTTAGGCACTTTAAACTTTAGTAACTTTAGGCACTTTTAAAGCCAGGAATTCCTCCTCGCTCAGGGTAGGTATTCCAAGTTCTACCGCCTTTTGTAGTTTGGACCCGGGACCTTTTCCCACAACCACATAATCTGTTTTGCGCCCAACAGTAGAAGCGATTTGGCCACCCAGATCACGGACAATGTTCTTGGCCTGTTCCCGTGGGAGAGAAGAGAGCCCTCCGGTAAAAACAAAGGTCTTATCTTTTAGAGGTAAGGACTTTTTCTTATGAAGATCAGTAAAACTGGTCCCGGCATCAAGCAGACGCCTCACAAGTTCGAGGTTATGGTTATCGCCAAACCATGACCGGATGCTGGAGGCTACTTCCGGACCTATTCCTTCTACCGCCTTGAGTTCTTCCTCACCGGCATCCACAAGTGCTTTTATTGATCCAAAGTGGTCTGCAAGGAGCTGCGCGGTTACATCCCCAACGTGGGTAAGCCCCAAGGCATAGAAGAATCGTGCAAGAGTTGTATTCTTGCCGGCTTCTATGGCAGCCAAGAGGTTTATCGCAGATTTTTCAGCAAAACGATCAAGCGACAGGAGATCACTCAGCTTGATGGAGTGAAGGTCTGCAATACTCCGGACCAGTCCCGCACTGATAAGTTGTTCAGCCACCTTTGGACCAAGGCCGTCTATGTCCATGGCTCCCTTGGCGGCAAAGTGGGTGAGTTGCTTCACAAGCCTGGGGAAACATCCGGGATTCGGGCACCGCCACGCAGCCTTTCCTGGTTTGCGGCACAGCTTGGAACCGCAGACCGGGCAGGTCTGCGGCATCACAAATACCTGTTCCTCTCCGCTCCTTCTCTCAGAAAGTGGTCTGACCACTTCAGGAATGACGTCACCTGCTCTCCGGACAATAATCCAGTCGCCTATCCTGACATCCTTGCGGCGGATCTCGTCTTCGTTGTGGAGAGTTGCGCGACTTACCATCACTCCACCCACCTTTACAGGTTCCATAAGGGCCACAGGGGTGACAGTACCGGTACGTCCCACGCTGAGTTGAATTTCGATAATTCTGGTTATGGCCTGGGCTGCCTCAAATTTATAAGCCAAGGCCCAACGTGGGCTCTTGGCCTTTGCCCCAAGGCGTTTCTGGAGTTCAATGTCATTGACCTTGATGACTATTCCGTCGATTTCATAATCAAGCTCTTCCCTCTTTCTGTTTGTACGCTGGTGATATTGTATTGCTCCATGGATGCCTTTTAGCTTTTCCACCATGGGGTTGACCCTTAGCCCCCATTTCCTGAGAGACGAAAGCGCCTCCCATTGTGTTCCAAAGCTGCAGCCTTCCACTACTCCGATCCCGTAACAAAAAATATTCAGGGGACGGCCGGCGGTAATGTTCGGGTCCAGTTGGCGAAGGGAACCAGCCGCGGCATTCCTGGGATTGGCAAAAGGAGGCTCACCTTCTTCCATACGTTTCTTATTAAGACGTTCAAAGGCGTTTTTATTGATAAAGACCTCGCCCCGTACCTCAAGGCGGCTGGGTGGACTGAGGTACCTGTCGATGAGCCTGAGAGGTATGGATCGAATGGTCCTCAAGTTCGTGGTTACGTCTTCTCCTGTGTAGCCGTCTCCGCGGGTTGATCCAAGAACAAACCTGCCATTTTCGTAAACCAACTCTACAGCTAGGCCGTCCATCTTAGGTTCAACCGTATATTCAAGCTCTTCATCGATCCTGAGGAATCTCTTTTCCCGTTGGTCAAATTCCAGCACCTCTTCCTGGCTGAAGGCATCATCCAGACTCAGCATAGGGACACTGTGGGGTACACCGGCAAATTTTTCTGAAGGTGGCGCACCGATTCGCTGTGTAGGCGAATCAGGAGTTACGGTCTCGGGATAGTTGCCTTCGATCTCCTTGAGCTTACGCATCAGGGCATCGTAATCGGCGTCGCTGATTATGGGCTGGTCAAGGACATAATAGAGGTAATTATGGTGGTTGATCTCTTCCCTGAGTTGTTCTACGCGCTTTAGTATTTCAGATCGTTCTATTCTCATGCCTTCTACATATTCAGAATTCCAGTCACTGCAACGCACAATACAATAAATTTTGAATTTTGAATTAAGGTATTTGTTTTTTAAACGTTCTTCCACAATTCAACATTCAACATTCAGCATTCAGCATTCACCATTGAACCCCGAACCCGTGCAGGTTACACAATTTCAAAGTTGATGTGCATCCGGGCGACATTGACAGCCTTAACCCTGACCCTCACCATTTGTCCTAGATGAAAGATCCTGTGGGTCCTTTGTCCGACAAGGCGCTGTTTGTCCTGATCGAGCACATAATAATCATCCACTATGTCTACCAGGCGGACAGCTCCGGATATGAACATGTCCTTGAGTTCAACAAAAAAACCAAAGGAGATCACGCCGGATATTATGCCTTCAAATATTTCACCGATCTTGTCTGCCATGAAGCGGACCTTGAGCCTGTCAAACATCTCTCTTTCTGCTTCCATGGCCCCCCTCTCCCGAACTGAGCAATGCTGTCCCAGGGTTTCAAGCTGCTCTTCAGTGTAAACAGGGCGTTTCCTTGTCCGTTTCATGTTGGCTTTCAGTATCCTGTGGACAATCAGGTCGGGGTAACGGCGAATCGGCGATGTGAAGTGCAAATAAGTGGGAGAAGCCAGGCCAAAGTGTCCGATATTCTGGGATGAATATACTGCCTGTTTCATGGTCCTGAGTAGTACGGTGTTTATTATGTATTCATGGGGCTTGCCTGATGCCTCTTTGAGCACTTTCTGACACCATTTCGGACTTATTTCCTCAGGCGTCTTGATATTCATTCCCAGAATCCGAGCAAAGCCTACAAACTCGTTTACCTTATCCCGTGCAGGTGACTCATGAACACGATACATTGCAGGTATGTCTTTTTTGGTCAAAAAGAGAGCAACAGCCTCGTTTGCGGCTATCATGAACTCTTCGATAATACGATGGGCTATGCTTCTTTCCCGCCGGACGATCTCTTCCAGGTTCCCCCTGATCCCCAGGATTATTTCAGGTTCCGGAAGATCAAAGTCAATACTTCCTCTCTGGCGGCGTCTTTCGGAAAGGGCCTCTGCCAGCTCTGCCATCCATTTTAAGTGCTCAATATGTTTCCTGTTTTTGGCTATCAGGTCCTTGTCTTTGTTGACAAGTATGCAGCGCACTTCTTTATAGGTGAGCCTGCAATGGCTCCTGATTACGGCCTTGAAAAAATTGGTACGCCTGACATTTGCCTCTCTGTCAAAACAAATATTAACCGCAATTGCCAAGCGGTCTTCCTCGGGAATCAGACTGCACAGGTGGTTGGACAGCTTCTCAGGGAGCATGGGTACTACGGCATTGGGAAAATATACACTTGTGCTTCGCTCAATGCCTGTCTGGTCGACAGGGCTATTATCCGGTACATAGTGACTTACATCGGCTATGGCCACAGTGAGAACAAAGCCTGTGCAGGTCTTCTTGACAAATACGGCATCATCAAAGTCCCTTGCCTGCTCCCCATCTATTGTTACCAGCGGCAGATCCCGGAGATCCTTGCGGCCCCGGATATCGTCCGGAACAACAGCTTTGGGTAATGCCTCGGCCTGAGCCATGGCGTCAGGTGGAAAGATGTGTGGAAGACCGTGCTTATGTATGACTATCTTGGTCTGCACACCCATGTCGTCAGGATTCCCAAGGACTTCTACAACCCGTCCTTCAGGGTTCCTTCCCCCTGAAGGAAAGCTTTCAATTTCCGCCAATACAACCTGGCCGTTCCGGGCCTTTGCTGTATATTTATTAGGGACCATGATTTCATAGAGCAGCCTGTTATCTTCAGGAAGCACGGTTGATACGCTTCTGCCTTTCTGAAATGTCCCCACTACACGATCCACGCCCCGTTCAAGCACTCTTAGTATGGAACCTTCAATGCCCTTTCCACTGGTTTTTTCCACCCTTGCCACTACATGATCACCATGGACAGCACC
This sequence comes from Deltaproteobacteria bacterium, assembly GCA_030606515.1. GTDB lineage: Bacteria > Desulfobacterota > Dissulfuribacteria > Dissulfuribacterales > UBA3076 > UBA3076. The sequence continues at coordinate 16,187 of JAUWGF010000007.1, forward strand.
CTTGAGAGCGCGCGCAGGGATGAATACGTCATCGCCTTTCCCTGCCTCCGGTTGTACAAAACCAAAACCATCCGGGTGGACTGACAATCTTCCGGTAACCAGTTTCATAAGGTCGGAGATGCCGTACCTGTCGCCCTTGAGCAGGACTAATTTGCCTTCACCAACAAGGCCGGCCACTATGGCCCTTGCCTTATTTCTTTCATCCGGCCTCAGGTAGGATAAATGTATTATCTCACGGAGATAAAGGGGTCGCCCCGCATTGCGCATTACCGTCAGAATACGTTCGGGGGAAAGAGGTGGAAGCTTCTCGGATTTCCGGCTGGATTTTGCTTTGCGTTTTCCTGACATAGAGAAGATTATACGTTGAGGGCTTGAAGGGGTCAAGAAATGGCTATGTACACGTTGAATGATCCCTTGACATAGTGACTGTGCTGTTCAAGGATTCTTTTACCGACGACGCACAGATGTGGGCGCAAAAAAAAGGATTCCATTTTATAGGGACTAATCCCTAATCCCAATATCTCGGACTATCGTGGCACGAGCAAGCCGTGCCAATGAATAGATGTTTCCACGCTCATTGTGTTATGAACGCGGATGCGGGCGAAGTCACCCTCTTTGAATTGCAAGGTCGGGCCGGGGATGCCTCCGTTGATGATCATGCCTCGCGCTGGCTTTCCGGCGATATTGACCTCCTGTTGGGCGATCGTGAGGTCGTATCCGACGGTTGCTGCTTGTGCATGAATTAGCCTTTTAGGTGGAATTGAAAGAATGCTTACGACGGATTGATTGAATCACTTCGTCGAGCTGTTGAAGAAAACGCGATCGGTCACGCTTCTTTAGCGGCGGCGGCCCGCCCGTTATCTCTCCTGCGTCACGAAGCTCTGACAACAGGTCCCGAGTCGCGAGGGCCTGACCGATGTTGTTTTCCGTGAACGGCTTTCCGGTTGGACCAATTACACGTGCGCCTTCCTTCAGGCAGCGGCTCGCAAGCGGAATGTCAGCGGTGACCACGATGTCGTGAGATTGCACGTGTTCGACAATCCAATCATCGGCTGCGTCGAATCCGTTCTCTACAACTTCGAGTGCAATCCATCGTTCATTGGGGACTCGCATCCAAGAGTTTGCTACCAATGTGACATCAAGGCGATATCGGCTTGCGACGCGGTACACCTCCTGTTTGACCGGGCACGCATCAGCATCTACAAAGATGTGCAGCAAATGAAGATCCTCACCATCAGCCCGGATCTGGTCCGGGTGCCACCTACCATTTACATATAAGGCAATTTTGCTTACTTTCAATATTCAATATAGTATCGTCTTTCTGAGAGCGCCCCGCTTTATGGCAAGAATAACAATTTAAGCCACAAATCCTTTTAAAAATTACGAGTCAAAAGCACATCTGAGCCCTGTCAAAAAATCAAAAGAGTCAAACGGAGACTTGACCCCTTCACAGCATAGTACCTCATTGATTTCCATGTCTTGGCAGCCTCTGTGTTCCTATTTTAATAAAGCGTTAAGGTAATCTATATTTTCCGATCCGATCGTTATGCAAACTGCCCAGATAGAGATAACCGCCGTATTCCCGAGCGGAAGTGATCTCCTTCAGGTGTTTTCCTGTGGGCTCATGTAAGCTTTGGATGATTTTCCCATGTTCATCCAGAGCCAAGACCAGGCCATAAGGCTTTGGCTTAGGCCATAAGGCTTTGGGAAGTTTGGACATTTGAGCTTTTAGAAAGGGAAAGGGATGGAGTTTGTCCACGGCTTCATTTCGAATCGTAAAAAGAGCCAGCCAAAATGTTCCCTTATGGTTGCTTGAAATGTTATCAGGAAAGCCTGGCAGATTATCAATAAAGATCTCGTGTGTTCCCGCCTTGGGTCCCTTCAGCCAGTACCGGACGATCCTGTAACGGTAAGTCTCATTAATCAAAACGAAGTCTTCCTGCTGAGATAAGGCCACGCCGTTGGCAAAGTAAAGGTTCTTCAAGAGAACCTTAATCTGGCCAGTGGCTGGATCGTAGCTCAGGAATCTGCCGTGCGGTTTTGATTCTAAAAGGTCATAGAGGTACTCATTTTGCCCATACTTGGAGCTTGCATCCGTAAAATAGATAGTCCCATCGCTGGAAATATCCAAGGCATCGGTGAACTTGAAGGGAACTCCATCCGCTGAGGTGGCCAGAACTTTAATCTTCCCTTGGGGATCAATGGAGAGTAAACCCTTATAGGAATCGCAGACAATTAGGTTTTTATTCTTATCAAATTGGATGCCCAAGGGGCGACCTTTGGTTTCGGCAAAAGTCTCCAGCTTGCCATCCAGCAGAAGACACATGATTTTTCCGTCCTGCGTTCCTCCATAGACGCGGCCCTGACTGTCCACTGCCACCTCTTCCGGACCATTAATCTTCCCCAAGGCCAAAAGCTCGGCCTTCTGCAAAAGCTTGTTTGGTGCCAGCACACCCGCTAACTCTTGCGATTTAGGAGGGGTGTAAGCCGACGGGTCAATGGGGGCCGATTGGAGAAGGAAAATTATGATTAGAATTGCCAGAATTCCAACTATCCCGAGGATTATCTTTTTCATACCTCGAACCTCCTTCTTAAAAATGGGATGTTTCCCTATTTTTTGTTGCATGAGTTTCTTGCCATGGCGAGAAAAGGCCCATTAGAATGATAATGACTATTCCAATAAATAGAGCTTTCTTTTGTCTGGGGTTCATTTTCGTCTCCTTTGCCTTAATAAGCGGCGCGTATTTTGTGTCCGCTTGATTTTATTGTTAGAAGTTTCAACCTATTTCTTTCGTTTATCTCGAACATAAAGCGCCTTTGAATTAGTGGTACCTATTTGCCTTTTTTCTATCTCAAAAAGCTTTGTAGCAGTAACCAATTCACCCAGCTTTCCATATCCGTAATTACGTGGATCAAACTCAGATGATTGCTTTGCTATATTGCTACCGACGGGTCCAAGTTGCGCCCACCCACTTTCATCTGAGGAAGCTTCAACTGCATTACGTAACAGGCTTACCAGTTTTGTATCTTGTCTTAATTCAGTGCTGGATTTTTTAGCAATAGCTTCATTTTCATCAGTCTTTGCGCGAAGGACCTCTGTATAAATAAATTTATCACATGCTGAAACAAAAGCAGATGGCGTTTTTTTCTCACCGAAACCATAAACTAATAACCCTGATTCTCTAATCCTTGAGGCCAGTTTGGTAAAATCACTATCACTCGACACTATACAGAATCCGTTAAAGTTGCTGGTATACAGTAAGTCCATTGCATCAATAATCATTGCGCTATCAGTTGCATTTTTCCCTTTTGTATATGCAAATTGCTGCATTGGTTGTATAGAATATTCTAATAGAACTTCTTTCCATCCTTTTAGGCTTGGTCCTGTCCAGTCACCATAGATTCTTTTGACACTAGCTACTCCATAATTAGCTATCTCTGCAAGTAAACTATCAACAATGGTAGGTTGAGCATTATCTGCGTCTATTAGTACGGCTAGCTTGGTTATATTTTCCATAATTGTTTTCTTCTCCTTCTAACGTCTTTCTCACCTGACGGTGTGAAGCGCAGCGGAACACCGGTCAGGTGAGAAAATGGTTATGGCCTCATTTGACCCCTTTTTAATCTATCTCGACTAACTCCTTACAACTCCCACAGCGCTTGGCTCCGCGAAAGAGTTGCTCACCACAATGAGGACATCTGTAACGCTTTTCCTCTTCTTCCACCCACTTTTCAGTACCCAACTCTTTTCTAGCAGGAACAGAGCGGAGTATTACTTTTTTACCAACAGGAACAGGAAATTCATCAATTAATTTACATGGAAACTCTTCACATTGATGGCAGCCTTCATAATTTTTTTCCATGACACATTTTCGAATACCACATTCTTGGCAGTATACAAATCTCTCGTTTGACAAACAGCCTTTGCAGGCTATTTGTTCAGGGGTAACATCATAAGCTTTTGCAAATTTCTCTTTTAGTTTTTGATTGTTGTCGCGACTTGCCATATAAACACCGCAAACGCCGCAATACATTCCGCAAGGTGCTAATAACTCCTTGTTCATTTTATCGTTACCTCTCTATTTTTGATGGTCTTCCATTCTAATTTCCATGACAACTTTTCCCCAGCCTCCGCCATAACATTTACGTATAAGACAATTTTGCCTGATCCCGATATATCGGGATTGAACAAACAAACAGGCAAATTTGCTTACTTTCAATATTCATATAGTCTTTCTGAGGGCACCCCGCTTTATATTCGGCATCGGACAACTTGTCCGCCTTTGGCGGATTTAAGCCACAAATTCTTTTAAAAATTACGAGTCAAAAGCACACCTGGAACCCTGTCAAAAAATCAAAAGAGTCAAACGGTGACCTCTTCGTGACCTCTTCACATGAACTAAAATTCTTTTTATAACACCCTCTAATTAAGTTTTAGTGTGCTTAACCCCCAAGCTCACCTGCCGCTATGGAGCGACCTGTCTGCGTGCGGGCACGCACAGGCAGGCAGCGGAATAGCGCTCAGGTGCAGCGATTTGTTTGCTGTCTTCTTTAGCTTAATCTATCTATTTCCTTAATAATCTGATCAATTACTTCTGTATTGTAAATTTTCTTCTTTTTCCCTGAACCTTTGACGGAATAAATGAAAAACACATTGCCCCCAAAATCATTTTTAAATCGTTCATGATTTTTTCTATGCATTTCTACCCATTGATACTGATTGATAGATTGCATAGAAGAAATAGGTTTGATCTGAATTCCAATATACTTATCATTTACTTTTATGTAGAAATCTACTCCATATGTTCTATCCCATTCATCTGATGCTGGTTCTATCTTACGATTGATAATTGATTCAAGCTGACCATAAATAGTATCAATCTCTGCCTTATATCCTTCGTAAGTTCTGTTTAGAACCAGATTGTATGCATAATCAATACATTCATCCTCAGTGATTGATTCTAACTCGTTTTGAACAACCTCGGAAATCTTTATATACAGAGTCTGACCCAAACCAGTTATGTAATCCCTTGTAATTCTGATGCCATCTTTCTTCTTTTGTTTTGCATTATTGAAATAGAAGTCTTCCCATTCTTCAAAAGTCTTTGGAGCGCAAGCCCTTATCAATTCGGATGTTGAGCCAACACTATATGCCTTATTCAAACCCCACCTATTCATTCCATAGTTTAATAGGGTTTCCCTCTTAAATTTTGTATTTAGCCCTTCAGTGCCAGCAACCCATTCTTTGTTCATGATTTCCTCAAATTTAAGAATTTATTTTTGTATTTATATTCTCTCTTGTTATCAACTAAAACAAGCCCCCGTTTAATTAAATGGGCATTTATAAATGTTTTGTTTTTAAGATATAAATAGCAAAGCAGATTGTTGTCTTCATCATATTTTTCATTATCGAATCTTATATATACCTTTTGATTTTTTGTCTTTAATTCCAAAAATTCAATTGCTTCACCGTTTACTGATGCATCTTCTTTGACGCCAATCAAACGGATAGTCAATCCATTGCTTAGTTTGATTATTTCTGGACTGACAATATCGCTAACAGAATAGTATTCTCCTCTATTCGAACCATTTTTATCTATTTTTGAACCAAATTGTAATTTCCTAGGATCTATTTTTTTATCAAAAGCATGGAAATCTTTAAACACATATGGGAGTTTGTCTGTTTCGTTCTTAAAATCAATATTGATTTTCTTCTGCTCTATAAACTCATATTTAGTGCCAAATAGCCCGAGTTGGTTTACCTGCAGCTTATGTTTAATATAAGGAATAAATTCTTGATTAACTTCATAGCCCACTGAACTTCGGCCAAGATTCTTGGCAGCAAGCGAGGTTGTCCCGCTTCCAAGAAAGGGATCAAGAATCTTATCTCCGACAAATGAAAACATCTTAATTAATCTTTTTGGCAGTTCTTCAGGGAACATTGCAATATGACCATCTTGCTTTACGCCGCCAAAATTCCAATGGCCTGAGAAATATTCATTCCATTCTTCTTTTGTTATCCTTGACAGTTCCTTGGTTTTTTTATCAGGTCTTTTTGGAGTGCCAAGTTTCTTAAACAATAAAATAAATTCATAATCAATTGATAGAATACCATTGCGTGGGAAAGGAAAACTTCCCATTATACTGGCACCCCCAGTAGTATTGGTTGTTGTTTTTTTCTGCCAAATTATAGCGCCCATATAATCAAAACCAATTGTTTCGCAAAATTTGATTATTTCTGTTCTTATTGGAATGACCTTATACCTTCCATAATAAACCGAACGGGCGAATTGATCCCCGATATTTACACACAGTCTGCAACCATTATCGAGAACACGGTAGCATTCTTTCCAAGCAAGATTTAAGTTGTTAATATAATTTTCATAGCTGTCATTGAAGCCAATTTGTTCATTTGTTCCATAATCTTTCAATTGCCAATATGGAGGTGACGTAATTACAAGATGAACCGACTTATCTCCTAACTCCATCATATATCGGCTATCACCTCTGATAATTTTGTGACTTGTTTGAACATTCATTTTGAATAGCCTCGTTTTTATATTTTTATCCAGCGAACATTTACGTATAAGACAATTTTGCCTGATCCAGATATATCGGGATTGAACAAACAAACAGGCAAATTTGCTAACTTTGAATAGTCAATATAGTATAGTCTTTTTGATCGTAAAGAAATGATAAAAGAGGAAGCCTTAAGGGCGTCCCGCTTTAGTGCATCCTCTTGTCCGGCTTGTGCTTTCAGGGATTTGTCGATGATGTTTTCTTGAAAAGGAAAAGGGGTCAAAAAGGAAAAGGGGTCAAGTCTGCTCTTGACTCATTATTAT